>CAZVLZ010000019.1:0-17348 GCA_964628345.1 uncultured Candidatus Peribacteria bacterium
TATTTATAATATAAGAAATATGATAGTCAATAACACGTTCCACGTTGATATACGGCCGGTTAAGCCAGCATCTGCTCAAACAGCTTCTCCACCCTTTTCTGCCATTTCAGCTGATCATAGGCCTGTTCGCCCTTGGCATAGGCCGGCTCCACTTCTGTGCGCTCTTTCTCCCCGAGGGGACCCAAAAGTCCGCTCACCGCTTGTTGCATCTCTTCGTCGCTGACGGTGATCTGCTTCACCTCGAGCAGTTCGCGGATGCCGAGGCGCAGTGTCAGCCGCTCCCGGGCGCGGTCCTCCAGCTCCTTCTGCACATCTTCCGGTTTCTTTTTGGTCGCTTCCATCCAGTCCTGCAGTGATTTGCCCTGACGTTTCAACTGCTCCTCCATGTCGGACAGAATGCCTCTCTCCTCTTCCTCCAGCAGTTCCTTCGGCAGGTTCACGACCGTCGCCTTGCCGATGGCCGCCATCAGCTCCTGCTCGCGTCTCTGATGGTCGAGACGTTCCTCCTGCGCCACCATCGAGCTCCGTAATTCTTTGCGGAAGGCCTCTGCGGATTCCACGTGCAGGTGTTCTTTGACGAAGGCATCGGTCAGTTCCGGGATCTTCACCTCCTCCACTTTGGTCACGGTCACGTGGAAGGTGACGGGCTTCTCAGAAAGTTCGGCGGCGTGGTAATCCTTGGGAAAGGTGAGCGTGAAGGTCCGTTCCTCGCCCTTCTTCACACCCTTGAGCGCCTCTTCAAAGCCCGGGATGAGCGATTTGCTCCCCAGTTCGACGGCATGACCCTGGGTTCGGATCGGCGTGATTTCTTTTCCATCGCTATCCGCACCCCAAAAGTCCATCGTGACACGATCCTTCTCCTGCGCGCCGCGGTCCACTGCTGTGGCGGTCTCGTGCTTGCGGAGAATGAATGCCGCCATGCGGTCGACATCCTTCTCTTCGACCTTCGGGGCTTTCTTTTCGATCTTGATCTTGTCGGCCCTCTTCAGCGTCACGTTCGGCCGTTCCACGAAGACGACGCTCAGGGTGAGGGGATCGCGCTTCTTCAAAGCAACTTTGGGCGAGAGAATCGGCTGGATCTTCTGCTCTTTCACGAGTGATTCCACCGTTGCCGGTAACAGGCGGTGGATGGTTTCTTCCATCAGGTCATCGGGGTTGATCCGCTTGAGCAGCATCTCGCGCGGGGCTTTGCCGGGCCGAAATCCCTGTATCTTCACCTGCTCGGCCAGTGCAGCGAGGGCGTTCTCTTCCGCGGTGTGCACTTCTTCTTTGGCGTATTCCACGGTGCACTCGATGCGGCCGTTCTTCTCACGTTCAATTTTCGGGGGGTGGATCATAGGGGAGTACAGAGTACAAAGTACGAAGTACGAAGTATCCGAGTGTCAGAGGGGCAACTGCTCAGTCCTTCTTTCTCAGGAAAACCAAGAGGGGTGTTGCTACGAAGAAGGAAGAGTAGGTTCCGAGGAAGGTGCCGACGATGAGAGCCAGCATGAACCAGTGGATGCTTTCCGAGCCGAAGAAGAAAAGACAGAAGAGCATGATCAGTGCGCCCAAGCCGGTATTGAGTGTGCGGGTGACCGACTGGCGCAGACTGCGTTCTGCGGTAATTGCGAAATCCTCATGCTTGTCGGCAAAAGCCACGTTCTCGCGGATGCGGTCGAAAATGACGATCGTGTCGTTCACCGAGTAGCCGAGGGTCGTGAGCAAAGCGGTCACGAAGAGCGTATCCATTTCAAAATTCGTGAAGTGTCCGAGGATGACGAAGATTCCCGTGGTGATGAGGATATCGTGCACCATGGCCACGATGGCGAAAATGCCGAAGCGCCACGGAGAGAGCTTGTGCGGAACGCGGTAGAAGGCGAAGGCGATATAGAACACGATGCCGACGGAAGCAATCATGAGGGCGTACACGGACTGGCGCTTGAGCGTTTCACCCACGGTGGGGCCGATGGTCGTGAACTGTTTCTCGTCAATTGTGCCGCCGGTTTTCTGCTCCAGATATGCGAGCAGGGCCAAATGTTCCTCATTCGAGAGGGTGCGCGAGCGGATGAGCAGGTCCCCTTCGCGTGTCATGGACATCGTGAAGGCCCCCAGTGTCTTGTTGTCTGCTGTACGGAAGCCTTCCATCGCGCTCTGCATATCAGCTTTGGTTTTTCCTGCCGGGAGGACAATGTTCATCAGCGTGCCGCCGGTGAATTCCATGCTGAGCTTGGGACCCGGGACAAAGAAAAGCACGATGCTGGCAACCACGGCGGTGGCCGAGATCGTCATGAGAACCTTGGAGAGCTTGATGAGGGACATTTTAGGGTGAGGAGTAGAGTGAGGGGGTAGGTGATTTCCATCAGAGCCTAGCGGTTTACGCACGGTGAATCCAGAAAAGAAGAGGAGAAGATTCTGTGGAGAGCGCATCTCTTACGGGAGGGGTCCTTCGACTTTGCTCAGGGCAGGAAGCAGGGTGAGCGTGAGCGTGTCTCCCTGTCGGGAGAGGGACCACTGCAGGTTGTCACTCGCCGGGGGCAGAAGCGGGGAGGAGGGGCCAAGCAGGGTAGGCAGTGTGTTTTCGAGGAGTGCGGAGAGGGCAGTGCGCGAGAACGTCCCCGCCGCGATGGCCGAGGCATCCGTGCCCAAGAGGCGGGCGCGCAGAATGCGTTCGAGGAGGGTGCAGTCCGTAGTGAGCATAAATTCTTCTCCCGCCGTTGCGGAGCAGAATTCCCCCTGCAGGACATGGATGGTGCGATGCACCTGCATGCCGCCGATTGCCTCGTACGTGTCGGTCATCATGGTCGTGTCATCCCGCGTATTGCGGAATGTGTACCGGCCGCCGAAGATGCGCGTCACCGTCCGTGCGGTGGTGCGGCTGCCGCGGAATGCCTCGTGCAGACGTTCGATGTGCGCCGCGGGGTCGGGGGCGCTGCCCTGCAGGAGCAGGGCGAGAGTTCCGGATGCCGTCTGGCCGAATGACAGACGGGAGGGACGCGTGAGGAGGGGCTGGATGTCGTAGGTGAAACTGACATCCTCTCCAAATGTCTTTGCAATAAATGTCAGAATACGTGTGTCGAGGAGGAGTCGCTGTTCCTGCGAAAGCCCATTCTTCAGTGACGCCAAGAGTGCCGTCGGTCGCGCGTGGGCGATCGAGAAGAGTGATGCATCCACGGATGAAGGGAGAGGCTGGGGACGCAGTTCACTGTTTGCGGGGAAGAAGCGCACGACCATGCCGTTTTCCGCCCGGGCGGCTCCGACGGACGCGGATGCGCCTGTGTGCGGGATGATGCCGATGTGCGTCGCCGACGCGAGCAGGAGTGATGAGAGCACGGTGTCCGTCAGCGCTTGGGGTTCCGGGAGCAGGGAGCGTCGCATGAAGATCCACGGGGAGCGCTCCGTTTCGCCCCGTGCGAGAGCGGCGAAGGCTTGCGAAGTGCTCAGGGGATGCAGTGGCGCTTCGAGGAGCGGAAAGATGTCGGGTGACGACGAAGAGACCAGCAGAGGTCCTACTTCCCGCTGTGTCCACTGTGGTCCGGAGGGCAGGGCATCGGGTGCGACCGGCCTCCGTGCGAAAATGACGATGATCCTGTTTCCATCCTCCCCCTGTAGCACGGCGACGGTGCGCGGAACGTCCGCTCCCGGCAGTTTCTGCAGGATGGGCATCCATGGCTCGTACTGCCGCAGCAGCACATCGTCTGCAGAAGAGAACAGCAGGAGCGTTGCATCGGCGGGGAGCACATCTGCCGGGGTGACGGTGTAGGTCTTGAGTGACGTGACGAGGACGGTGATCACACTCACGAGCGCCGCTCCTCCGAGCAGCGCAAGAGTCATGATGAGGGTGGCGCGGAGGAGGGAATGTTTCGTTGGCAGAGTGCGGCCATTCTAAAGGCACCCACTCCCAATAGTCGATTCGGAACGGTTTATGAGCAAAAAATGTATTCATAAAACAATTTCTCTTTCTCTGCCAGTGCAATTCCTTGAAGGCCGAACTTCAAAGGTATAGGATGACCGGATTTGCATCGTGCAAATCATGGCCTGCGGCCTTAGACCCTCCAAAAGAAACACGCACACACACCGTAAACGCCTGCCCGGGCAGACACTCGAACGCTCCTTCACACCGCCGGTTCCGTAGAGAGGAGAATGGACATTCTCCGCACCAGGTCCTCCATGCGAGGACCGACGGGAACCTTGAACCATTTTTTTGCCCTTCTCCCTTCGTCCTTCTCCCTTTTCCCTTTCCTGCATGCCCATCCTCCTCTCTGCTCTGCAACGTTGTGTCACGGAAATCGAGGTGAATCCGTGGCATACATTCCCCCCCACTCCTCCCTGTTCCCTTCCGCTTGTCGGTTGCTGCGAACAGACCAGAGGAACTCGTCTGGTTGCGAGAATAAACAAGACACCAAAGCAAGGCAGAGAACCGCGAGCGCCTCATCGCATCGTCTTCCCATCCGAATTTGGCTCAGTCACCCATAGGCGTGACCGATAGCCCGGGGAGCGAAACAAACACAAAAAAGACCAGAGGCTAAATCTGGTCTTTTTTGGTAAGCACGAGAGACAAACCTACGGTCTTTCTCTCGTGAACTCTCTTTTCCCTCAGCGGTGCGGCTCCAGCGTGGGACCCGCAAGACCCACGCTTCGCCGCGGATTATTTCATACCCGCGAGGGACTGTTTGTTTTTTTGGTGGACCATTTGTTCGGAATTTCTGCTTGTTGCTGTCATACCACATTCTCAGGAATTTCTGGCACTCCTTCCCAGGCACGGAGTACGCTCCGACTCCTGTGGAAAAATCGGACACGCCGGCCTTTGCTGAATCCAGCACACCGCATGCTGCGGGCGAAGCATGTCCGGAGCTATCGCAGCAAGAGCGGGAGCGGATGCGTCTGCGCTGCGGCGTCGTGCAGCTCCTCCGTGAGCGGACAGATTGCTCTCTCGCCGAAGCTGCGAAGTGTCTGGGAGAATCGGAGGGCACCATTACGGGTTGGCAGGCGCTCCTGCAGGAGCAGAGTGTTCCACCGCCCGGATTGGCTGAGATCAACGATTTCTGCCTTAATTCACTGTCTATTTCGGAGCGCAGGCCCATCATGATGCGCCTCAGTACCAGGCATGCGGTACGTCGGCCGGAGCAATCGCGGGAAGCGGCGCATTTCCCGCGCGGACATCATATTTTGCCTGAGCAACGCGTGGTTTGTGCGATGGCACAGTATCTCCGCACAAAGTTCGGATTTCTGCAAAAGGATGCTGCCGCGGCGGTGGGCGTTTCGGCGCCGGCACTCTCGACATTGAGCAGAAGAATCGAGGAGGATGGTGGGTTGGGCATCGCGGAGGAAGAGGCACTGCGTTTGTTGATAGAGAAAGTGGGGCTCGAGGGTCTCACGAATCTTGCAGAAACATCGCCGCGCGTCGCACAGATGCGTGGAGAGAAACCGCAGCCGAAGCCACTCCCTCTACGGAACGAGTACATTCAGGCGGATTGGCGGCGTGTCTGCGCGATGATGGAGATGCTGCGGACGCAATTTCTCTTCACGGTGCAGCAAGCGGCGGGCATCCTCCGTGTCAATCTTCCGAGTTACTATACATGGCTGCGCACGCTCGGTCAGAACGGAGGTCACGGCATCGCGCCGGAGGAGGCTTACCGCTTGCTCTCGCAACGACTCGGCCCGAACAGGCTTCTGGACCTTGCATCACACAGTCCGTGCATTCAGCGGAAAAAACCGACTGCTCGGCCGGAGGCGCAAGAGTGCGAACTGTATGACATGGAGGATGCGGAGTGGCAGATCTTTCTTGCCATTGAGCTCTTAATGCAAGTTCCCACTGTGGATCAAGTGATCGCGTGCGCCGCCATGCAGGTGAGTGAGGCGACGTATGAGCACTATCGGAAGGTGTTCGGGGAGAGGGAACAAACGGTGACAGACCGACGGCGTGCAGCGGTATTGATCGTGGACCTCTTCGACGGGTAATTGCCGAAGACGCAGGAAGAAATCGGGCGGTGTCTGCGAGAGAGGTATGGGCAGCAACCTGCTCATCGCTTCTTCCGGAATGTTCTCGAAGCCACTCAGATGGGGGACGGCAGTACATTCGAAGGGCACGCATCGGATGACTATGTGCCGACCGATGCCATGCCGGGGGGCCGCGAGAAGCAGGATGTGATTCTAGGGCGCATCCATCGCGGCGATCCTTCCGGTTTCCATCCGCAGGATCGGTGCGCCTATCTCGACGTGAAGCGCGCGGACTTCATCCGCATGGCGATTGAAGAGGGAATGAAGAAGTGATTTCTTCAATAGACCTCCTTCAGATAGCATTTTTCACAATACACGATCTCTGGCCGCTCGGGCGGGTACGTCGTTTCCATCTGCTTGCCGCATTTCATGCAGGGGCGGGTCCAGAATCGACGGGGATTGCGCATCGCGAAACGATCCAAATGGCGCTCAAACCAGTGGCGTCGCGGAATCGGCAGATGGTTCTGCCGATAGAAGGCGAGTTCCTGTGCTTGGATCTTGAACGGCTTGCCGGTGACCTCGCACCGGATCGCCCAGTTGAGGACGTCATCCGGAACATCCTTCTGGTTATCGGGAAGTTGCGCTGCATCAATCGTCCGCTTCACCTCCGGCGCCGGTGATTCCTCCTGACTCCACTGCCAGCCCTTCGCGCGCACTTCTTTCTCATTTTGAGGGTAGTACATCTGCGCGGAAGTTTTGTTGTAGCCGAAGAGGGAGTACGACGAAGAGGGGAATTCCCCCCATTCCCCGGCAGTCCGCATATGCGCGATGATCTGCGGGACGAGCCGTTCGTATTCATCCTTCGTGTACTGCTTGTTCAAGATGCAGTAGGAAGCGTGGGTCATATTCACACAGCCGAAACAGTGCTTCGCATTCTCCATGTACCAGCAGTAGAGCAGATCTGAGCAGCTGATGTTGGCGCCCAGCGTGAAGAGGATGTGATAGCTGTTTTCGCCCGTAATGGTGCATTCCAGGGATTCTAAGAGGTTGAGTCCGTACTGGTAGATGTCGTAGACATTCTTCGAGCCCGTCACGACTTGATAGCAGTACTTTCCGTGCTCCACGTTTTCGCAGTCGAAGCTCATGCGCGTGTCTTTGCAGTTCACGAGGTAATCCCCGCGGCAGTTCTCGGTGTTGTGCCCGTGGAATTCCTTGAAGGGATGATCTTTTTCGATCTCTCGCCGCCGAGCAGCGCATCGCTGATACTGCGCGTAGGAACGCAGATCGATCGTCTGCATGCGCTTGGCATACTCCTCTTTGGTGAGCTGCGCGTTCTCGAAACAGTATTCTTTGTTCCGGAGGCCCGCGCAGAGGAAGCAGCTCTTGCAGCCGATGCAGTCACGCAAGAAGGCGCTACTGTGACAGTTGATGCAATCCTGGCAATGTGTGAGTCCGTAACTCTCGCGACAGTCCACGCAATCGTAGAGGAGCTCGCACTGCAGGTTGTAGAACCCGTCCATGCACGACCGGTCATGTTTGAAGCCGTACCCGTACATACAGTCCTCGCAAAAGTCGGCGTGCATGATCAAGTAGCTGTTCTTCGAGGAACCGGCATAGTGCACGTAATCGCAGTTTTGAAGCTCGCCCTGGACGTCGAGCGCGAGGGAGGGGACCGAAGTTTTCAGTTCCCGCCACTGCGCGAAGAACGGCCGACTGAAATCGACGTCGCGCCCGTAGCTGAGGGCGTCGAAGCGGTCGCTGTGCCAGCATTCACGGCAGTAGTACGGAATCCCGCTTGCCGGAGAAAACTGGGTGAGCGTCCGTTTTTTACAGAGTCCGCAAGTTCCCGGGACAAGATGGAATTCGTTGCAGAAAGAGAGCCGCCTCTGCTGCCGGCAGTCGGGGCAGAGGGTCGGCGGCGGAATGGATTCTTTCTTCCCCGCGAAGACCGGGGAAATGCGATCGTAGAACGTGAGATCGTCGTCGGTGATCTCGAAGGCTTGCCCGCACTGACGGCAGGTTTGCTGCATGAAAGGAGTATATCGTATATTGAATTCCGTATTTCGTATGTGAGAAATAAGAGGATACGAGATACGAAATACAAAATACGGAATACGTATCTTCGCCTTACTTCAGTTTCCCCAACCTCTCCTTTGCACCCAGGAGATACGGATCGATCTCGAGCGCTTTCGTCAGGGCTGCGCGGGCTTCATCTTTCTTGCCTGCTTCCAGGTATGCCCAACCGAGCAAATCGAAAGCCTGCGCTGTCTGCGGGAACCGCTGAGTCGAGAGGGTGGCGAGGGCAATCGCTTCATCATTGCGCTTGAGGGCGACGGCCGTCGAGACAGCACCGTCAAATGCTTCGATGCCCGCATCCGGTTCCTCCACCAGTGCCTTGTACTGGCCGAGAGCCGCCGCGGCATCACCTTTCTTCAGGGCTTCGGATGCAATGAGACGGCGGATCTCGCTCTTGGGCGTGAAACCGTTCTGTAGTGCGTACTCGAGGAAGGTGATGGCGTTCTCATGCTGGTTCAAGGCAGCGTGCGCGCGTGCGAGGAAGTACTGGATTTCGGGCTTCTCGGGGTTCAGGTTGTAAGCGCGTTCGAGCGAGACCAATGCCTGCTGCGGTCGTTCGGTGGTGAGTTCGCAGTAGCCCTGCACGATCCACGCGTCGCGGTAGTCTTCTTTTTCTTTTGTCACTTGTGCGAGGAGCGGAAGTGCCAGTTCACACTCCTGTACCTGCGCAAGCGCGCGTGAGAGCAGGGTGATCAGGTGCAGGTCGCTGCTCTGCGGGAAGAGCGCAAATTCCTCGTACGCGGCGATGAGTGTGCGTGCATTCGTCCGGAGGGCGGGCTCCCATCCCGTGGTGACCAGCTGCAGTTCCTGCTGCGCCACGGTGTGATTCCCCTCAATGATACTGAGGAGCGCGAGCGCGTAGTGCTTCTGCGGGGAATCGACGGCATCCTCCAGACGTTTCCGGGCATTGGAGAGTTCACCGGTTCGCAGCAGCACAATGTTCTCGATGAGGGCGACGTCTTCGGGGCGCGCGCCCGCCGCTTTCAATTTGCGGATCGTCTCCTGCAGTGCGCCTATGTCGCGACGTTGCAGCTGGGCCAATGCCAGTTTGCGCAGCGCGGGGAGCCCGCCATCAGCACCCACGGCCTGCTCGTACGACACGGCCGCCTCGGCCCATTCGCCGCGCACCGCGAAGAGATCGCCTTCGCGCAGTTTCAGGAGCGAGAGATCGCGCGAATCAGCCGGTACGAGCACGGTCCCGATGGAGCCGGAACCCGTCGGATTGTCCGTCGTTGCATCGACATTTCGTCGGAGCACTCCGCGGGAGGCGGCGGTAAGCTGCCACCAGAGGTATCCCAGGAGTGCCGCGGCGCAGAGGAGCGCGAGACCGACCGGGATGAGGACGCGTGTTGGGATTTTCATCGAAGCGAACGATACAGGTGAATACACGAAGGTTCTAGAGGTTGTAGAGGTGAGAGAGGTCTGAAAGGTTCAAAAAACACCTCTCAGGCTTTCCTAACCTTTCCAACCTTTGCAACCTCCTACAAAGGCTTCAATTCCCCGTCCTCGCTCTGCGCGCGGCTGACTGTTTGGCGCGCGGCAGCCTCCGAGAGGTGCTTGGGGATCACCGCTTCCACGGCACCCCACCGGGCTTCGCCGTCTTCGGGCAGCAGAATGGTCACCTGGTCGCCCCCCTCCGCGCGGTAGAACGTCACCGAGGCGAGGAGCACGCGGAAAGCTTTGCCTTCGGCGAGCACCTTGTACTGGCCGTCTTCCTGAATCAGCACGCCGACGACCGTCCGGCGGGAGACCGGAGCGATCTGCTTGTAGATGAACTTTCCTTCGTCCGTGATGGTCAGCTTCATGCCGTCGCCCTCCACCAGTTTGCTCTTGGATGCGTAGTTCGCCGGAACGGGATAGGTATTGCCGTCGCTATCCACCATGTTCTGCCCGTCGAAGATGCCTTCCACCACTTTGCCGTTCACCGGGCCGCTCCCCATGGAGCTTGCACGCGTCATGTGGCGTTCCTTATCCGTGTCGGCCACTCCGGTGATCGTGCGCAGGAGCGCGTTGGCCGTCTTGAGGGACGACGCAGCGCTCTCGATGAGTTCCTGAATCTGGAGGAGTTGATCGTCGGACATGGGAGTGTATGGGAAGACGAATCAGAGGGGCCGGTCCGTAACCGTCAGTTGTGTGGAGAGGAGTCGTTTCTGCATCGTTGTCTCTGTGAGAAGCCCCTGCTGCGCGCCGAACGCACCCACCACACTGGCCGCGTTCAGTGTACCCGCTTTGAGCGCCGTTGGGAAGGGAAGATCCTTCAAGAGAGCCCATGTGACGCCCGTGCCAAAGGCATCCCCTGCACCCGTGGTATCCACTACTTCCACAGAGTCGTCGCAAGGACACTGATAGAGTTTCTCCCCGTCCGTTGCCGTGACCCCTTTTCTTCCGTCCGTCACGCAGATCCGTCTGGCGCCGCTCTTGAGGAGTGTGTGGATGGCCCCATCCAGCGAGTCGCAGTGCGTGAATGCCAGCGCCTCCTCACGGTTGAGGAGGAGCAGGTCGGTGAACGGGAGGAGACGCCTGTTGAGGTCCGCTTCCATTCCTGCGGAAATCTGGCGGCCGCCGGGGTTCCATGTGAGACGCGGGTGGTTCTGCGCGAGGATCGAGACAATGTCCTCCTGAATATCATGTGCCGATTCCTGGATGTGATTCAGGTAGACCCAGTCCATCCGACGCATGACTTCGCGGTCGAAATTGGATTTGTGCAGGTGCGCGTTCGCACCCGGGGTGTAGAGGATCACGCGCTCCCCTTTGCTGGCGGAGAGAATGATCGAGAAACTGGACACTTCGTGTTCCACGATCAGGGCGTACTGCGCGTCCACACCTTCCTTTTGCATGTTCTTGAGCAGACGCTCCCCCCACAGGTCGGAGCCGATCACGCCCTCGAAGAACGCGGCGCACCCGAGACGTGCGAGCCCGACACTCGTATTCGAAGCGCCGCCTCCGCACGTCTCGATCACTGCGTCCACGTGCACCTTCTCACCCAGCGGGAGGGCGAACATGGTTTTGTCACTCTCTTTGCAAAGTGCATCCTGCTGTATCCGCACGAATAAATCGTAGGTTGCTCCTCCGATGGACATCGTGTGCGGCCGGGACGGAGGAGGAGTGGCGGACATGGTGGAAGAAGGATACTCCTGAACGATCCTCGCTCATTTAGAGCTGGTAACGCCGCTGCATGTCTTGCAGGAACGCGGAAGTCACGTGGAGAGTCCGACGGCGCTGCCAGTGCAGAAGCAGGAACACCAGGATCGCGGCGACCGCCACGATGCCGAACCATGCCAGAGGCGGCATGCCCGGTTTCACGACGGTGGTGGGTGGGGGCAGGGGAGGAGGCGGCTCGAACGTCGTACCCGATCCCGCGACGGGATGGAATCCCGCGCCGTTCGGTGTCCCTTCCGCGGTGGCGGCAAGATCGCGCAGTACCTCGCCGGGAACGGTGACGGGGGTCAGTCGCAGGGAGTACGTCACTCCATTGATGAGGTCGCGGAGCGTGTAGGTTTCGGCATCGCCGTTGACCATGCGCTTCTCCGTGAGATTCTCGGCTTCCACGCCGTATTCCAGCAGGTACGCGGAGAGCGGAGTGGATTTCTTCATGGTCGACCACTGCAGCATCAGGCTGGTGTCGCCCGGAACCACGGCCAGCCGCAGTCCCAGCACCGTCGCGCTGGCCACATTGCTCTTCTCGGCGCTCTCGATGTCGTTCTTCAGCGCCGTGACGGCGAAGTAATAGGTGGTGGCCTGCTTCAGGCCCGCCACCGTGGCGGCCGACACGGAGGCATCCGTGTCGAGTGAATAGGTGAAGTTGTCTGCCCTGTCCCCCACGTAGACGCGGTAGGTGTCGGCCTCCCCCTTCGCAACCTGTTCCCATTTGAGCGCGACGGAGTTCATCTTCGCCTCAGCGGTGAGGTTCCTGATGGTCGGCGGGGTCTTGGGCTTCACCGTGAGGCTCGCGAGCATCTCCGTCTTGTTGCCGAGACGATCGGTTGCGGCGATGAGCGGTTGATACGTTCCCACTTTCGCGGGAGCGGTGAAACTCGTCGTGTAGGTACCCGGTTGTGTCGCTGTTTCCGTCAGCGTATATGCGGCTCCCTCGAGTGTCATCGTGA
The DNA here is from genome assembly GCA_964628345.1 of uncultured Candidatus Peribacteria bacterium. Classification (GTDB taxonomy): domain Bacteria; phylum Patescibacteriota; class Gracilibacteria; order Peribacterales; family Peribacteraceae; genus Peribacter. The sequence continues at coordinate 12,102 of CAZVLZ010000019.1, forward strand.
CGGGGGCGCTTCCCGCTTCTCCTTTCACGATGACCTGGGTGGTCTGAACCTCCGCGGGTTGCGGGGGGTCAAATTCCACGGAGCTGATGCGTGGTCCGACAAGATCGATGCGCAGGTGCAGGGGATTCGATTTGTACTTGCCGCTCGCCTCTTCGATCTGCAGCGTGGCCCCGGTGACCGTGGTGTTGAGCTGCACGGGGATCAGGAACGCGCCATTGGCATCGCTGTCCCCGCGCGCGATCTCTTTGCCGCCGGTGACGAGCAGGTTGACGAGGGGAGGCGCGTTGCCTTTCAGCGTCAACGTGGCCGTGTTCACCGTACTGTCCTCCGTGGGTTCAGTGATGGTGATGCGCGAGGAATCGGGGGTCGCACTGCCGCCGGTCACGGTGACGGTGACGCTTCCTTGCACGTTCCCGGACGTGTCTTCCACGGCGAGCGTCTGTTCTCCGCCGGTGTTGAAGCGCAGACCCAGCGTGAATGTTTTGACACCGAGATCCTTGAGCGTGAATTGGCGCGTGCCGAAGGGCAGAATCGCCTTCGGGTCCGTGGAGGAGAACCGGATGGTTCCCGTGTAGTCCTCGACCGTCCGGTTGGAGCGGTCTTCCGCGACGATGCGGAAGGTGATGTCCTGGCGGATGGGTACGCTGGTCTTGCCGCCCTCGACCTCGACGCGGAAGTGGTCCACGACGTCGAAGTTCGTGGTCAGCTGTCCATAGAGGATGCGTCCCTGGAATTCCCCCACCGGCACGGCGCCGGACTGCTCCCGGCTGTCCCATGTATTGCGCGTGTCGAATGCGAAGGCATCGTCGGTATTGCCGCCGCGTCCCCACTCCCCGCCCGATCCGTACTGCGGATCGGTACGGGCGGGTTCTCCCGCGCTGATCGTCAGGGGGGTGTCGAGCGCCTTGCCCGACAGCAGATCTACGGCACGGAGCGAGGCGGTGCCCGGCCGCAGGGTCGAAAGCGAGAATGTCTGCTGTCCTTCGCTGTTCGTCTCCGCCGTAAGCGCGCGCACCCGGTCTTCCGCGCGGCTCGAGAGGAGCTGCACCGGCCGGTTGCCGAGGGGATTCAGGTACCGGTCGCGCAGGATCACGGTGATGCGGATTTCATCCATGCCGTCGGCGGCGACGGACGAGGAGGAGGGTTCGATGCTGCTCTCACGCTGGTCCAGCGTATCCGGCAGGACCGTGAACGATGCGCACGTTCCCGTTCCGTCCGTTTCCACCGCGTAGACGCCTGCCATCTCCGTCTCTTCGCCGCTCACGTGGAGAACGGCTTTGCCCTGCGCGTCGGCCGTGATGCGGATGGTCGTCGATGCACCCAGAGGGGGCAGCACCTCGGCGGTGATTTCCTCATTCGCCGCAAAACCCTGACAGGTGATTTGCGCTCCCAGACCGGCGACAGTCTGAGATTCTCCCGTAGAAGCGCTGACCACAGGCAGCGGGAGGAAGCTCATAAGAATGATGGCGAGAGTGAGGGCGGAGAGTTTCTTCATAAATCCAACCATTGTACCAGTTTTGCCGTTCCGGCTCAATGCAGAGGGGAGTATCCGCACGATGATTCCATTATCTGTCCAGTGTACATCCATGGCTTGTGCGAGCCGCAAACATGCTTGTTTTGGTATCTGCGCTCCGTTTCATCATACGATCATCGTCGTCTTGGCTCACACAGACCGGGGTCACGCGTCATTGTGTTGTCTCCGCTCTGCAGTATCATGAGAGCCATGCGTCGCACCCTTTCTGTCCTCCTCCTGCTCCCGCTCCTGCTCGCGGCGTGCGGGTCTAGTGACGGTGGCGACGCAGTCGCGTGCCAGACCTACTGGTTTGAACAGGTGGGTGCCTGTCTGCCATCGACGTGGAAGCTCCTCGATCGCGCGGAACTCACGCAGCGCGGTGTTCCCGATGACGTGATCATCGCCTTTCAGAGCGATGCAGCCGTGTCGGGCCAATTTCCGACGATCAGTATCACGGCAGAACCGCTCAGTGCGGTCGCGACCCCCGAGGCGTACAGCGAGGCGACCATACGCTCGGTGTCCGTGCTCCCGGGTTACAAGCTGATCGACCAAAAACAGACGTCGCTGGACGGCGTTTCGCTGCCAGTACACGTCTTTTACGCGCAACCCGTCAGTGGCGAGCCGCAGCGGCGATTCCTGCAGGTGAGCACCGTCGTTGGGCAGAACGGTTACACCGTCACCGCTCTGACGCCTCTCACGGTTGCGAGCGCGCTCGAGAACGAGATTCTCGCGATTCTCGGCAGCGTCACGTTCGTGGCGCCGGAGACACCTGCGGCGAATTGATGATTGGGTATTTGTCGATTGGAGATTTGTGGAGGTGCCGGTGGGAATTGCACCCACGTATGGGGGTTTTGCAGACCCCTGCCTTACTACTTGGCTACGGCACCACAGCATCACAATACCCGATCTTGTGCCGTCATGCGAAGGTTAAGACTTCCGGTGCAAACAGCAGCAGCGTGCCCAGCGCGTACATCAGGAACCCGCCGAAGATCAGGGTGAAGCGTGCATACTTCTTGGTGAGGCCCGTAGCATGCAGGGTGGCAACCGCAATGGCGAAGATCACGACATCATCCAGCATGTACATCAGGATGAAGAGCAGCATGTAGCCGTACCGCGCGAGATTGCTCACCTCGTTGAAGGCGAGGATCTGGGTGAAGATGGCGGGCAGCCCGGCCGTGCAGACGAGTTCGATGGCGTTCACCGAGACGGCGAGGATGGCGACTCCCAGCAGCATGGCGGGCCATGCGGATTTTTCGAGGATCGCTTTCATCCGGTCGATGATGCGCTTCTTCTGCTGAAAATCCGTCACCGCGCAGGCATTGGGGTCCTTGCCGAAGGCTTCGTAGAAGTAGAAGGCGCCGCCGCCGATCGCCACGAGTCCGATGATCTTCTGCACCCACGCGTTGAACCCGATCACGAGGAAAGCGTTGAGCCATGCGGCGATGAAGAGGTAGTACATGGCGCCGCTCACGAAGAGGAAGGTGCCGCCGATCATCCACACTTTCTTCGGATCGCGCGTGGCGATGAGGAGGGTTAAGAGCGTGATCAGCACCCACATGGCGCACGGATTGAATCCGTCCAAAAATCCCAGCAGGATCGAGAGGGTGGGCAGCGACAGGAGCGCCAGATCCACCTCGCCCAGAACAGGAACATCGAGCAGATACGAGCCGATATCGACGGTGCATCCCTCGTCGCACGCCCCTTCCGCCGTTTCCAGTTTCGCCGTTTGAGTGCCTGAGAGGAAATCGTCGAACGTCACACTGTCTTTCCCATTCGCACGCATCTCCATGACGAGCGTCCGCAGTCGCCCGCCCGTGGTTGCATCATCCTTGTAGCCCTGGAGCACGTGGCCGTTGATCACGATCGTGGGCACGCTCTGTCGCAGTTCCAGCACATGTTCCTGCACTTTTTTGAAGAGGGTCTGGCTCCCGGCATCGGCAATGTCGTGCAACTCCACCTGCCATGCCTGTTGTGCGGCGAAGGCCTCGAAGGCGGCGCAGTGCGGGCAATCTTTGCTCACGAAGGCGACGATATCGGCACCGGTCTGCGTCACCGGCACGGGAGCGCCCGGCGAGTACAGCACGCGTTCCGGAAAGAAGATCGCCAGTGCCACAATCGGCAGGAATCCGAGGACGAAGAAGAGGGTGAGGCGTCGGTTCATGTTGCGGAAGTATAGAGAAACCCGATCTCCAGGGAAATGTTCTTCACCCATTTCTCCTCTCAATTCGGTGAAGATTTCATGGGATTGAGGAGGATTCTCTGCCTCAGCAAGAGAGCGCGACAGATGGAATGGATAGTGTCGATCTGTATCACAACAACGAGATATTCCTTCATTGCTATACCTTCCCGATCTTGGGCAAGGCGATCCTTTTCTTCCTCAACGACACGAAATCCTTCATTTTGATCGCCCTGACTATAGGCATCCATCATCCGCTGGACAGCTTGCTGTGTTTCCGGGGGGAGCGAAAGAATCTTTTGGGGACTGATATGGTGTTCGTTGAGTGCGCTTTCGAAATGAGAACGAAGGAGTGCCACAATGGTCACTATAACTTTCTTATCTTATATGTCAAATATTGCCATAATCGATGATGAACACGGCAATACCTCCTCATCTTGAACTTGATTTACATGGATAATCTGATAAGATGGCCGAAATACCATGGCAAAGCCCAAGCCCATCCTGCTGGCCTCCACGAACACGAAGGACTACTGCATCGCCACCATGGGGAGTCATTCGGCGTTGCAGATTCTGAAAGGAGCGCGCGACGAAGGCATCCGCAATCTCGTGATCTGCAAGAAGGGGCAGGAGCGGCCGTACAAGAGTTACGGCGTGGCCGACGAAATCCTGCTGGTGGATGATTGGTCGGAGTGGAATGAAGCATTGGAAGAGGAACTGATCCGTCGCAACGCCATCATTATTCCCCACGGATCTTTCGTTGCCTATCTGGGTCCCGAACGGGTGATGAAGACGCAGGCGATGTACTACGGGACGAAAGAGATTCTGAAGTGGGAGAGTGATCGCACGCTGGAGCGCCAGTGGCTCGAGAGCTCAGGCATCCAGATGCCCTCTCTCTTTGCGAAGCCCGAAGACATCGACCGGCCTGTCATCGTCAAATTCCACGGGGCGCAGGGAGGGTTCGGGTATTTCGTGGTGAAGTCAGCGGAACAATTCTACGAGGTGAAGAATCGCAAGTACCCCGAGCAGAATGAGTATGCCCTGCAGGAGTACATCGTGGGCGTACCGCTCTATGTCCATTACTTCTATTCGCCGATCACGAAGGAACTGGAGATCATGAGTTTCGACAAGCGGTACGAATCGAACGCAGACAGTATCGGCCGCATCCGCGCCGAGGATCAGTTGGCCGCAAACATTCACACCAGCTACACGATCGTGGGGAATATTCCCGTGGTGGTGCGTGAATCGATGCTGCCGCAATTCTTCACGATGGGCGAGAATGTGGTCGCGCAGAGCCAAAAACTCAAAGCCGGCAAGGGCCTCTTCGGTCCTTTCTGTCTCGAGTGCATCGTCACGCGCAAGCTCCAGATTTTCGTCTTCGAGATCTCGGCCCGTATCGTGGCCGGCACCAATCCGTTCGTGGAGGGGTCGCCCTACACGGCACTCCGGTACAAGGAGCCCATGAGCACCGGCCGTCGCATTGCCCGGGATATTAAACAGGCGATTGAGCAGGGGAGACTGGATGAGGTGTTGGGGTAGACCGGGTCATTGGTTCTTC
>CAZVLZ010000020.1:0-16474 GCA_964628345.1 uncultured Candidatus Peribacteria bacterium
AGGAGGTCAACCGTCCCCAAAGATAGATACGTGAATTGGTTGCTGACGGGGGTGTGTTTGTTGGAAAGGACGAAGGGGGAGGTGCCGAATGCTTCATCACTGGTGCCTGCGGGTTCCTGCCGCCCGAACGATGCGCTCTCCGGGGTGATGTAGTGCGTGGGGGAGGTATCCAGAGTTGTGGTGACGGAAGTCACGTTGCTCCGATCGATGCGGAGAGAGAAGTTGTGCTGGGTGGGGATGCCCCGCAACAGTATTTCATAGGTGCCATTCTTTTCTATGGTGAGCGGGAATCGCAGTGTGGTGGGTTTCCGGATTCCCACGAACGATGTCGTGAGTGTATCGAAGGGGCCGGGCATCATGATCTGGAAAATATTGTACTGGCTCGCTGTGAGCAGATTGAGCATGGGGAAAACCGTCCCGAAGTATTGCGCACTGGGGATGTGGTCCTCCATGAACGCGAAACTGGATTGATCCGGCCGCAGGAATTGCCGGGGATGCTCCTTGGCAAAGAGATCGAGAGACGTCTTCTTGTGATCTTCGGAGACAACATCCAGCGTCGATCCCGGATGAAGATCCAGGGAGTGCAGACTTTCGATCCGGTACTGCCGTGACAGTGTCAGCGAGCGTTCCTGCATGCACCGGAATGTGTTCCATTCCGTATTGATCAGGAGCGGGGTTGCGGCTGACTGCGGCGGATCGATGAATTCGTAGAGAACGAAACTGTTATTCTCCCGGATCTTGCGGAAGAGCTGCGGCATGGCCTCGGGCTGCAATGCGATGGACTGCGAGATCTGCTGCATGTACCAGGCACTCTGCGCGGGGAATGTCAGTTCTTTGTTGAGCACGAGATAACGGATGTTCAGCGAACGGAAGGTATTCACCCACCAGTGCTCATTCTGACTCAGGGACTGGAAGAGGAGATAGAAACCATATTTTCCATCGAGGTCTCCCGTCAGTCCGAAGTAGTAACTGGGACGGTTCAGGTAGTAAATGAAGAACTTGTCGATGAACTTGTAGGTGATCGCATCGGTACTCTGGCCGATCCACGGTCCTTCACTGGGGGGGAGGACGACGACTTTTCCCTGCGGTAACGTTTCGAGGGCTCTCTTTATTTCTGCGAGTGGCCGCACGTCATATGGATGGAGGAAGCCGCCAAAATCCCCCGTGAGCAGTGTTGTGCGGTACTGCCAGTGGGCGAACAGGGGGAGGAAGAAGAGCGTGCTGCAGCAGACGGCTCCCACTATTCTGGCAATGCGGAAGCGGTATGGGATGCGCTGACAGAACTCGCGTTCCAGGATCAGCAGACCGAGAGGCATCAGAAATGCCATGGCCGCGAGAAAAATGAATTGGAAACGATCCGGATAGCGCAGCACATGGACCACTTCGGTGATGAGTTTCATGATGAGTTGCGGTCCGTCCCCCGGCAGGAGGTAGAGTTGGCGGTAGATGTTGGCCAGGAGCATGTGGAACGTCGGAATGACGACGATCGGTGCGTAGCCAATACTGCACCACATGCCGAAGAGCATCAGAATGCCCATGAGGATCAGGAACGGCCGCAGCCTTTTCGCCTCTCTGCGTTCCAGCGTCACTGGGAGGACGAACGGGATGAGTGCAATGAGGAAATAGAAGAGTTTCCCGAACTGTGGTGTTTTGGTGATGTATTTTCCCGTCAGGTAGTACTCCGTTACCGAACTCACATCGAAGGAAATTTGATGCAGGATGGACAGGGAACTCTCCCGGATGGATGCGACCGTATCGGGTACGACGTCCGTGAGATTCGAAACGTCGCGCAGAACGTAGAGTTTTACGAAGAGCCCGTAGGGCAGTGCTGTAACGAACAGGATGAAGAAGAGCGCGAGGATGATGCGTTTCCAGAGCCGGAGCGGGATTCTGTCTTGCAACGGGACCGTTTCCTCCGGTGCGTTCGGGTTCTTTCTCTTCCCGCCGCTGAGCAAGAGCATGAGGCAGGTTCCGGCACAGAAGAAAACGACGGTAAGCGGGTAGATCACCTGAAAGTGCACCGCGGGATTTGCAAGGGCGACCAGACTCGAGACGAAGAGCAACAGGACCGGACGCTGTAATTCCAGGAGGAAGCCGAGCAGGAAGAGGACGAAGGACACGACGAAGATGTCGAATCCCAGAATGAGCGTGTAGAAATGGGTGATCTTTGCCGACAGGAGGATGAAGTGGATGAAGAGCGTGGTGCATGCCGTTGTGTACAGAATGCGGTTCTGCGAGAGGCTTGGGAGGAGGCGGCGCAGGAACTCGCTGACGAAGATGGTGACGAGAAAAGCGCCGAAGAGAGGGGCCAGAACGATGGTGAATGGCAGAAACAGGTAATAGCGCATCCATGTCGTGAGCAGGGAGTAGCGCACGCGGAACTCATAGGCATTGGTCAGGTCGCTGAACGCACCGCCTGCCTGCTCGAAGAACTGGGAGGAGGGATCGAAGAACGGCACGAGTTCACTCGTGTTGAGCACGGCGCGCCCGGCGAGGAGATCGGGAACATGGAGCAGGACGTCGTGGAAGATGAACAGGTGGACGCCGAGGAAAATCAGAAAGACCCAGATCGCCGCACGGCGGTACTGGCGTGAGGCCTGTTGCGGAGACGACGCAACAACGTTCGTGTGCAGGCCGGTACCGAGGGAGGCGTCATTCATGACTCGGAGAGAAGTGTGTCGAAGCGACAATGGCTCGCAGGATATCCCGTCATGTCTGCCACAATGGTGCGGAACAGCTGCTCGTTGATGCCGGCAAGAGCATGGAGTTTTTTGGCCTGTCGGTGCAGATGCAGACGCATGTCCGGCAGTTGCGTTTCGAGCTGGTCGCTCATGGTGAGGAGTTTTTCAGCCGTGAATGTTTCATCCAGAGGAATGCTCCAGTGTAGGCAGTCGATGTCCTCAAGGAACTGGCGCACTTTGATGTCATAGATGAGTGCGACGAAAGGGACCTGGTACAGGCAGGCGAGAATGATGGAATGCAGGCGCATGCCCCAGAGCATGTCGATGGAGCGGAAGACGTTTTTGGCTGTTTCCACGTTCAAGTGATCGTCAATCCTGCAGCGATTGTGCAGTGACATGTGCGCGAGGATTTCTTCACTCGTGATTACGTCGTGATGGTGGTGACTGCCTGTCTGAAATGGCAGGAAGATGACCTGTCTCTCGCTGTCTTTCTTCAGAAATGCGTCAGAGGCGCCTCCCACGGCCTGAAGGACGGCGGGGAATGCCTGTGCATGATCCAGCATGAACACGGGAGCGATGCCCAATCTGCAGGGGGCGTGTTCCACGTGCGCGGGTGCCGTATCGGACGAGGGCTCCTCCAGAAAGGCCAGGTCCGCACTCGCCTGAACAGCAGCGTGCGGCGCCAGAGCCAGCGCAGTGCGCATGCTCATTCGATCGCGCAACGTCACTGCATCCGCCATGCGGAGGATTGTCGACGTGAGTGCGCGTGCGAGGCGTGTATCGATTGTGCCGATGCCGACACCCACGAAGTACACCTTTTTTCTCAGGAGTTTTGCCGCCGCCACAATCCAAAGTTCGCGCAGGAGCAGGGAGTGCGCGCTATGGTGCATGGATTTCTTCAGGAGTTTGAATTGATCGCCGCCACCCACAACGACGGTCTTGGCGCTGAGGAACGCGCGGAGGAGCGCAATACTGAAGCGGCTGGGAACTGCCCGTACCCCGTGCATGCTTTCCGTTTCGGCGGGGTGTGCGGAGGCGACCGTGCAGGCGTGTCGCGGCAGGTGCCGCAGGCACGTTTCAAGCAGGAGTTCGTCGCCCAGATTGCTCTGTCCGTAGGCGCCAATCAGCAGGAGGTCGGTTCGATGCGCCGCACGTTCCAGGGAACGCTCGTACGTTCCAACCGTCGCGCGGGCAACGGCGTCCCACCGATGTTGATCCCGGAAGGTCTGCAGTGACGCGCTCAGCATTTCCTTCTGGCCGGGCGAGAGGGAGATGAATTCGTCTAACTTCGCCGTCAAGGCCCCTTTTTGTAGGGGGAAGAGCAGGTCCTTGTAGGGTACGATCGGCCGCAGTGCCTCCGATGCGAGGAATGGTTTGGAACTTCCTATGGCGTAGGACAGCGGGCCGCTCGAAGCGAAACAGAGGCGGTAGGGGAGCACAAGGCAATCGACCAGCCGGAAGTACTGGCCCACTTCGTCGTCGCGCACTGCTCCATACCAGATCACCCGTCCCGGCGCCCTGGTGTCCGCCAGATTCCTGAGGTCGCTCACGAACGACTGGTATGCCTGTTTCCCGGCGTGCGCTTCTGTCGGCAGGCCGCCGACGAGCAGGACGCTTTTCGGAAACTTGCGGACGTGCTCTCCAAATTCATCGAGCAGGAATTCGATGCCTTTGTACCCCGTGAAGTACCCGAAGAATCCGAACACCGTGTCTGCATCCTCCGGGATGCGGAAGTACTGGCGGAGGCTCTCCCGGCTGCGGGAGACGGCTGATGTGGTCGGATCTTGCACTCCGTGGGGAATCACGACGATGTGCTCTTCCGGTACGCCATATTTCCGGACTAGTGTCTCTTTGAAGAGATCATTGTGGACGATGATGGATGGGGCGAAAAGGCCGAGCAGGCGATAGAAGAATCGATATCCCCAGCGGATGAGCATTGCAGGGATATGCGTGTGGTGCATGCGGGCGAATGCCGTATCGATCTGGTCCGGATTGATGACGTGGTGCAGCGTGACGACGGGGAGCGTGATCAATCGCGCGCAGGCGATGAAGAACGGGAATAGGAGAATGCTAAGCGCACCGCCGTACAAGTGGGTTTCGTGTTGGATGTGCACGAGGTCAAAGCGATGCCGCCGAATGGCCAGCCAGAGCTGGAAGAATCCGAAACTGTTCCCGCGGAAGCACCGTTCGACGCGGATGGGAGGCGCAGGCAGTGTTTCGGTGGCTGGCGGCCTTGTCTGCCCCATGAGAATGCGCTTGTGCGTCGTGAGGATCGTGAATGTCCAGGAAGAGGGAGCTGCCTTGTAGACCTCGGAGAGGAGATGTAGGGCATACGCAGTCATCGCGTTGACGGATCCGTGTTTCGTCCCCCTATCGAATGTCGGTGACACGTAAGCGATAGCCAGCGGATGGTGCGGAGTGCTCGGCACGGAGTGGAGTGGGGATATGTGTGTAATCTGTTAATTCTACACCATTTTACGATTCTATTCAATATTTCCAGACTGCGGGTCGGGAGTTAGTCAGTACCATTGCAGCCCCTTGCCTTTTGCCAGATATATGGTTCGGAAGAGGTGTGCCCGTGTCCACGGACCGAACGTTTTCTCGTTGAACTTGAGGGCGGAGAGAAGCGATTGCCTGTCGGTGTCCTTCAGGGCAGATGCATCGGGAAAAAGAGAGAGCACCGTTTTGGGTGTGATAGCACTGACCGTTTGGTCATCCTTCCAAATCTGTCGCATGAGGGCGTTATCCGCTTCGGAAAGCGATTTGTCTGCATTGACGATATACTGGAACGCATGATAGATGGACATGGGGGCGAAGGGGACGAACGCGGGAGTGAGCAGGCCGTCCACGACGAGATGTTGAACGGCTTTGCGGAGTACGGGGTCTGCGTTCATGTCCCGGATGGGATACAGGACGGCGTCCCGTTCGATGAGCGCGTGCTGGAAGGCATGCATCTTTAGCGGTTCGTTGCGGAGGAGGGCGGGAGAGGCGTCATTCTGCAGGCAGTACGCCAGGAGGAAACCAGCCGCACGACCGACTGCCATTTCGTTTACATGCGTGCGTACTGCACCATTGGCAATCTGGGTGGTGCCGGCGTTGCCCGAGACGACGAGCAGATTTTTTGCCTTATCGGGGAGGAGCGCACCCATTTTGAAGGAGGATGGCCGGACGAAGGAAATGAATTGCTGAAGCGGGGAGGAGAGACCGGCCAAGAGACCTTTATCTTTGAAGAACCGGACGAAGTCTGCCACGCCGTCCTTCGCGAAATATTCTTCCTGGTTGTAGTAGGCATGAAGGTCGATGCCGTAGTGCACGGCAGCGATGGCATCGGCGGGAAGAGGTGCATCCTGCTTTTTCAGGATGCAGTAGCGGTCACTCAGGACGCGGCTCTCGCAGCGGTCCGGGGAGCAGATTTCGGGTTGTTTCGTGCAGTCCTGCATGGCGAGCATGAGATCGGATTCCGTCATGCGGTCGAGCGTTTTCGCCCGGCGTCCTTCGCGGAAGTAGGGGGTGAGGGGGAAGAGGTCCTCGGATCCCGGGAACATTCCAAAGAGCGGGGAAACGCGTTTCATTGTGCAGGAGGGATCCCGCACGCTGTCGCAGTTGCCAATGCTGCGCAGGGACGGAACCAGGTATTTCAGCCAGTAGTAATACTGGTAGGAAAGCGCTCGTGCGCCATCGGCTGTTTTATGCGATTCAATCTCCCCGGCGGGCACGGGCGCAAAGTCATGGGATGGTTCCGCGACGAGTGTGATGCCCAGTGTGTTACGCGCGATGGGGGGGAGACCGGGAGTTGAGAAGTACTGTGCGAGGAGCGAACCTGAGGAAACAATGTTCCGGAAGGGAAAGAGGGACGGGATGTCGGGAACGGCCGGGCCGAAGATGCCGCGGACGAGGGTGAACGACCAGGAGGGCTGCAGATTCGGGATCTCTTCGTACAGCCAGATGTCCTGAATTTCGTTTGGCAGGCCGCTGACCTGCAGCGTCGCTGCTCCCTGATGCCTGAAGGACTGAGTGGAAAACAGTGAGTAGCTCACAGAAGCCAAGGGCAGAGTCTGTTCGCGCAGATTCCCGTTTGTGTGATGGATGACGGCGGACGGCTGCGTGGCGTAATCCGAAGTGTTTAACGTACCGAAGAGCGCCGACCACTGTCCTGGAGGCAGGAATCCGAGATCGACCGTGAGCGTGCCATCCCGGACGGTGCTTTTGATGTGATAGACGTCTTCTTCGACAGATGGCCGAATGAGGAGCTCGCGGGCGCCAAAGGCCTGCAGATCATATGCGGAAAACAGGAAATATTTGCCTGCATATGTGAAGGTATTCGATTGCCGGAGTGGCAGGGTGATCGTGGCACCTTTCCGGTGGAGCAACGAGGAGAGTAGGTTGACCGATGAGCCCGTTCCGCGTACCCACGCATCGTAGATGCCGATGGATGGGAAGGTGACCAGCCGCGCGGAAGTTGGTGATGTCTCGGAAGCGAAGAGATAATTGGATGCGTCGATCGGCTCGATTGAGAGTACGGGCGGCTGCTGCCACTGTGCGGCAGTTGAGGTGAGCGGATCCAGTTCCAGTTGGTAGAACATTCCTGCGGAGAGCTGCGCGACGCGCAGAGGTTCCGGCGACCGTTTTGGGTATTGTTGCTGGTGGCCGAACGAGAGAATCTCTTTGCCTGTCCTGCTTTCACGAAGTGCGATTTTGATCCATTGTTTCTGTGCCCAATCGAGGGCGAGCACGTACGGTCCGCTCGTTTTCACCGTGAAATTCCACGTCATTTTCTCCGGTTTGCCGCCGGTGGATTCACCACTGAAGGTTGTGTGTCTGGAGGAAAGGGATGTCGGAACCACGAAGATGCCCGCGAGTGCTTCTCGTGTTTGTGGTGGGAGGATGAGGGTTTCCGTGCGTCCCAGAATCACCCCCGGCAGGAGATAGGTGTTCTTCCCGGTTGCCTTCACTTGGTAGGATTCTCCATTGAAGGTGACCGGCAGCAGGGAGGGAATGGAGGCCCCTTCTTTGACCGCCAGATAGATGTCGGCTGTGACGACGGGCAGATCGGAGCGCTGTATCGTGGTTCTTTCGGCGAACGGGGGGAGCATGGCCGACATAGGCTGGTGCAGATTCGTCTTCTTGAGCAGGATGCCCTCCACTGTGATGGGGGACGTGCTGGAACTGAATGTCAGCACAGGCGGAGAGAGAGGATCGATGAAGAACGTGCCGATCTTTGTGAAGCGCTCTGCGGCGTCCGCATGCACGCTGATATTGATCGATTGTGAAAGAGACAGCCAGCGCATGCCCACCTCGAAGGTCTTCATGCCGTGATTGATGAAGAAGATGTCGTAGGTATCGCGCGCACCGGGTCGGGGTGTCACTTGCGCGGTACAGCCGGTTCTTCCCGATCGCGCAGATGTCCCAATCATGAAGCTTGTAACGTTGGCCGTATGCCAGCAGCTTTGGTCGGGGAACTGGTCGATGGGGAAGAAGTCTCCCGCGTAACCTTTGTCGAGCAGGACGAAAGGCGCGCTGACAGACTGCACGCGGTTGCCCCATCCGGGGAAGATCTGCTGCCCGGCGCCTTTCGCCCCCTGTACAAAGGCTTCCCGCACAGCCGCAGGGAGCGCGCTCGGCTCCTTGGTCTCCTCCGCGGTATCGAAACCGACCGCGAAGGGCTCTTCGAGTTCTTGGAGCAAGAGGCCCGTCTGTGATGCGGAGACCAGATAAGAGAAGCGCACGCGCATTCTCTGTCCGGTTTCCTGTTCTTCCACGATGACGCTCTCGTATACGTCCTTCTTCTTGTTCGCTTCGATGAACCGGTAATTCCGGAGGAGCGTGATGGTAGGTCTCCGGGCAATCTGATCCAGCAGGAATTCCTGGATGTCCTGTGCGGGACTCGCCACCCGGCCAACCGCCGCCGCTCCCAGCCCCGCCTGGCCGTTATGATATTTGCTCTGCAGATAGTCGATCAGTTCCGCGTAGAGTCCCGTATCCTCCCAAGGGTTGTCCATGTCATCGAAGGCGCTGATGCCCGATTCCACCGCCTGTCCTCCAATGATGGCGTTCTCGGCCACGAGGACGACCGTCCGGTTCGCGTCTGCAAGCTCAAGTGCAGTGCTGATGCCGCCGAGGCTGCTGCCATAGACCAAGACGTCCGCTTCGATAGTTTGCGTGCCGCCCAAGTCAATGCCCTTTCCGGACCGCAGGAAAAAATACGCCGCCGTTCCGAAGAGAGCGACTCCTGCGAGCATTCCTGCTATCCAGAGAATGGAGCGGTGCGTCAAAGCCGGCATACGCGGAACAGCCTATACCTTTCCGTATCCGGGATCACGCCGTCACTGCCGGGAGGCGGATAGCGGCGGAGCGGGCGCGAGCGTGACGTCGTTGATCCGCATGGTTCCTCCCCCTCCTCCGAATCCCACGACGGGGACTTTCGGCGGCTGGCCCGTTCCTTCCCGAAGGTAATAGGGGGCGCTGTCGACATCCATCGGTGCAACAAAAGATGTCGATGCGATCGTGGTCTCCTTCCCATGTTCAATCAATGTACCGTCGACGCGTATTTGGTTGCCCTTTGATGCAACAATCACTCGACAGACGTATTGACGGCCATCCTCCTGGACGATGGGGCGTGCATGATCAAAATGCCATGTGGTGGGGCGGGAGGACTCGGAAGTGAAGAAGCCCGCTTTCGTGGAGACAACGCCTGACCGGTAGCGTCCCTTCTCATGCCAACGTGCGTCCGTGTTACTGTCCCATATCACGCATATGTGACGCCCATTGGGTAAAGGAACAAGAAATGCGCTGCCTCCTTGTTGCGCATTTCCTGGCGATTCTCTCGGCGTTCGTCCATTGCTCGTGCGGGAGAACATGGCTGTGAATACGTAGGGGTGTCCGGAACGCACGAGTGCGAGGGATTCTGGAGAAAGGGGAACATGGATGAACGAAATCCATGTGTGATGTCCGGAAACGGATGTCAGGACCGGTTTCCCGTCCTGCATGGTGATGCGCCATTCGGGGCGAACGATGCTGCTGCGTTTGAGCAGTTCTTCCGGAGTGCCGCTGAGAAGCGATACCGCTCCCGGCAGGGAGACCGTGTCTGGCAGTGTGGGGATAGACTGACTCATCTCCATATCCGTCGCGCGCGGATGCTGCACCAGAGGCAGGATCGCCTTATGTTCCCGGATGATCACCAATCGCAGATCGTCGAAGCGCGTGGTGAGTGCGGGATCCTTGGTTTTGCCCTTGCCAAGATCGCAGCACTCGACGGCAAGGGCGAGCGCGCCGGGCCGCGTCGGCTTACGTCCAGCCATGTCTTTTGCCAGTCCGCAGAGTGCCTCGGCGGAGAGCGTGTCCAGGCCCTCCACACGCCCGGCCAGTTCCTGCAACGTACGGTCTCCCGATTTTTGCAGGTGCCCCACCTGCGACCAATGGCCGCGCTCGAAGCACTCATACTCTCCCACGGCGCGGTTGGCCTGCGGGTCGTCGGGATGCTCGTCCAGAGTGGCGCGCTGTTTGTCGATTGCCAATCGGCGGTGTGCCGTTCCCAGTTTCTGCACGTACTGCGTCATGGCCACAACTTGCTGGCGATTGATGGCGGGACGTTTCTGTAATTGTGCGAGGAACGAACGTGCCAGTGCCTGATCTTCGTCACAGAGCTGGTCCGTGACGTGATAGGCATGTCTCATCACGACCGCCGCATCGGCGTTCGGGTTGCCGGCGACTTCCCAGACGGCTTGCGCCTTGGCCCGCCGGACGGCGATATCCTCGTCGAAGAGCTCTTGGCGCGTCTCGAGGACACGCATGGCGCCGTCGAGATCGTTCGTGGCGCATGCTTTCCTGAACGCGATGCGGAGCCAGACCCACTGCACGGTGCGATTGGCGGATTGGCGCGCTTCCTTGATGAGGTCAGTGGTGGACTTATGCGCCAGTGTCGGGCTCTTCTCCTCCAGATCGGCGTATTGCTCCATATCTTCCCTGGTCGGGGCGGGAGACCGCTGAGCGGCCGTTTTGGATCCGGCGCTGCCCGAGGTCCTCTGCTCGACAAGGGCGGGGGTGATTTCGGCGACGATCGCCGGTTTTTTTTCTTCCTGTGCATGAACGGGAGCGGCCGTGGGAGGGGAGGCCAGGTTGGGAGTGGTCTCCGCTTTCGGCGCGGGCATGGGCGTAGGAGTCGCAATTTCGGGTTTGGGGGGAGGGGGATCGCCTGCGGGGGCGGCAGTCTCTGCCGCAACGCTCTCCGTCGATTTCGGAACAGGGCCAGAGCGTGTTGCGAGTTCGGGAGCGTCTTTCGGAAGGGTCCGAGCTTCCGGCGCTTGAGCCTGCTCTGTCTGTGTTTCCTGCGGTTTTGAAAAAGAGAAGAGAGCAGCTGCTGCGCCTACCACTCCTGCGGCTGCCATACCGATCCCCCGGTGCTGTTTCCATTTTTCGCCCAAAGACGCAAGAAAGCCGGGTTTTTTCTGGTGCCTGCGTGTGACGGCCTGTGGCACGATGTCGGCGAGCACGTCATGTGTGTCTGATGAGCCGTTACCCACTCTTTCGGTATGCATTGCATCATGCCGTGCGGCCCACTCAATGTCGTGATCCGAGCGTCGATTGGGATCGAGCAATGTGGCATCGGCATTGTCCAAAAACTGGAGGGTTCTCTGCACTTGTGTGCGCGTCTCCTCTGGCAAATCTTCCTTTTGATAGGATTTCAATCGCTTTCTCTTTTCCAGAATGGCTGCCGCAATTTCCTGCTCGCTCGCCGTCACAGGGAGCTTCAAAAACCCGTAGTAGTCGGGCAGTTTTTTCCCCGGGAGCGGAGTTTTTTCCGTATGCACAGGAAGGCCGTTTCCATGCACGGGATGTGGCATTCCTTCGGGTGTGAACGAATCCGTTGCCATCAGCTGTGTAGTTTCCTACAAGAGGATCAAAATGTCAAGTTTTCGATACGTGCCATCCAACAAGAATTGCCATTCTGTACATAATTATGGACAGAAACAGAGCGCCCGGACCGGCTTCTCGATGAATTCGATGGAGCGGCCCGGAGGATCTTTGTACGTACACGCAGCTGCACACAGTTTAACGTACTCCTCCTCGCGCAGGAGATGGAGTTCTTGGGAGTACAGTTGCATAAAGTAGAAGGAGTACTGCCAGTCTCTGAGAATGGAATGATGGATATCGCCGAAATTGTAGTAGCGCAGTAAATACGGATTGAAAGTCGATGTTCTGTAGGGTTGGTATGCGATAATCAATTGATCAACCTGTTCCTGCCGTGCCACGGTTTCCAGGTGCCGTAGTGTAGCGACATCGTTGTTGAACAATGTCACATGTTCCCTGGCGTTTACGGTGGAAATCGGGTAGTACCCGATCAACAGTGTGATGATAAAGAGAGTCACGATCCCAGTGCTGATGATGGGAAGCAGGCGTGACCGGAGCACGATGCAGAGTGCGAAGGTGAACAGGAGTGGATCGAGATACATCGTTCTTCCGGAGACCCAGTCCATCCCTGTGAAGATCGTGGGTGCCCTCAGGAGCAAGGGCAGGGTGCCGAAGAGGAGAGTGACGGCCGCACCTTCCATTATTCTGCCCCGGTACGTATGCGCGCCCGACAAGGGGAAGGCAGCGATCAGTGCCAGGAGGAACAACATCAATTGGACGACGATCAGCCAAGTGGGATACAGGTACGGAGACGTTAAAAGATAAGTGATCATCAGTTGGCCTTGCGTGATGATGTGGGACGACACGGTGCCGGGCGTGTATCCGCTGAAACGATGTTCCTGGAACAACGTAAGCACCGTGAACTGCGTGACGACGGCGAGTGCGTAGGCGATAAGCAGGATGGGCAGTGCGCGCAGGAGGACCGCCCGCCGTTCCCGGTTGCGGAGTGAAAGCGCGGCCAGGATGCAGAAAACCACCAAGCCCGCGATGCCTGCCGATTGGTTCGCGAAGGGTGCGAGAAAGAGGAGGAACATGCCGATGAGTGTGTGCCAGGAAGCGAAAAGTCGCGGACGAAGGAGTACGGCGAGCCCCGAGACGGAGAGCAGTGCCCCTATGGGATAAATCGCCGCGGCAATCCAAGTGGTTGGCTCGCTGCCGAACGGCCAGACGAGGAAGGGAAGGACGGTGCAGATGGCGATCTTTCTGCCAGTGAAGCGCACCAGGAGGAAACCGATGAGAACGGCGCAGAGTGCGTGCATGCTTCCCTGGGCTGTTCGCACCAGGATGCCCGCCGTCTCCCATGGCAGGAAGTCGAGTAGTGTTCTCGTGAAGAAAATCCAAAGAGTGTACAAGGGTCTTCCTGATGTGAATATGGAGGTGATGGTGAACCGTAGGTGGCCCGGACGAGCGGTGATGTAATCGTCCACCGCCCACCACTCGTTGGACAGCGCCGGCCAGACGAAGAATGCCCACAAAAAGAGAAACAACAGAAAAACGACGAAGCCGACGCGGAAGCGGTTTCCAAGGACGCTCGCGAACAGTGGTTCTTCCGGGAGGGGCGCTTTCTCATTCATGACGTCATCATACGAAATCCACGATCCCGTACAAGAGAGAGTGCCATCCCGGACACCCGCTGCACCGGCGATGTACAATGCCATATACTATGGTCATGGATCCGTCTTACCCCTCCAGAAATGGTTCTGCCTCCTCCGTGCCGTCCGTTTCGGTGATCATGCCCGCGTACAACGTGGAGCGGTACATCAGTGAGGCAATTGAGAGCATTCTTCATCAATCATTCAGTGACTTTGAGTTCATCATTGTGGATGACCATTCCAGCGATCGAACGCTTGATGTCGTCAAGTCCTTCGCTCGTCGCGATGCGCGGATACGCTACCTCTCGAATGCACGAAACATGCGGCGTGCGGCGGCATCCAATGTCGGCATCGCTCTTGCGAGAGGCGTCTTCGTCGCCGTGATGGATGCGGACGATATCGCTATGCCCGAGCGCCTTGAAAAGCAAGTACGCTTTCTGGACGCGCATGCCGAGGTGGGTGCTGTGGGAGGAGCTATGGTGCTCATGACACCGGATGGGAGGGTTACGGGTGAGAGGCGGTACCGGATTTCCGATGCGGCGATTCGCAAGGGAATCTTCAAGTACAATCCTTTCTGTCATCCATCGGTCATGATGCGCAGGAGCTTGGTCCTGGAAGCTGGTCTCTATGATCCCCACTATGCCACTGCCGAGGATTATGATCTTTACTTCCGTTTGGGGAAGGTAGCGAAGTTCGCAAACCTCGCCGAGGTGTTATTGAGGTACAGGGTTCGGGAAAATGGATCCCTCATGAGCAATTTGCGGGCCACGGAGGTGGCCTCTCTCCGGATCAGGAAGAAATACTTCGTGGAATACGGAGCCACTCTTTCCGACAGAATCTACTGCGCTGTGCATCAGATGTCCCTGTACATCCTTCCAGCCAGGTGCAGGTGGTGGCTGTTTTTGAAGCTCAGAAAATTCGTCGTCTGAGCGATTGGAAAGCGGTACACTGCACTCCATAGTGTCCCTCTCACTCGCTATCCCCGCTTACAACGAGGAGGCCAGCCTAGAACGAATGGTCCAGGATTACCTGCAGGTGATCCAAGGACTTGATGGCGATATGCCTGCTTGGCGTGTTCCTTCCGATGCCAGCAATGAGCGTATCTCCTGATGCCGCACCATTGGTCTCCGTCATCATGCCGGCCTACAACGCGGAGCAGTACATTGGTGAGGCAATCGAGAGCATTCTCCACCAAACATTCAGAGACTTTGAGCTCATCATTATCGATGATGGATCGAACGATGGTACGTTGCATGTCATTCAATCGTACGCTCAGCGCGACAAAAGAATCGTCGTCGTATCTTCGGAGCAGAATGGGGGAGTGGGGCACGCGCGGAATCTCGGCTTGGCACGTGCCCGTGGTGAGCTGATCGCCTTGATGGATGCCGACGATATCTCCTTGTCGCATCGATTGGACGCACAAGTGCGTTTTCTCCGTGCGCATCCGAAGGTGGGTCTCGTAGGTGGGGCGATACTCTTCGTCGATGCACAGAAGAAACCGATTGCGGAGAGGAGGTTCCGGGTCGATGATGCGGCGATACGAAAGGTCATTTTTCTGCTCATGCCGTGTTGTATGGGTTCTGCCATGATCAGGAAGAATGTTTTTTTGCAGGTGGGAGTGTTCGATACGGATTACCCGGTTGCCGAAGACTATGAGTTATGTTTCCGCATTGGCAGGGTGGCGCAGTTTGCAAATCTTGAAGAAATCCTTTTCTGGTATAGGCGCAGGCCCGGCTCTTTAACGCATGAGCGGATGCGAGCTGTGGAGCATGCGACCATCGCGCTCAAAAGAGTGTACTTCCGGGAGTACCGTGCCACTGCCCTCGAAAGAATCGTGAACAATCTTCATCTGCTTTCTCTCTATCTTGTACCGTGTGGGTGGAAGCAGTGGCTGCTATTCAACGTACGGAATTTTTTCTCGAAGAGCAGGAGTGTGCACGCAACTCCAGCCACGCGCGTCGATCGGATGTATAACGTTCTGCATCGGATCAGTCTGTTCGTCTGCCCCGTCTCTTGGCGGAGGTGGCTCTTCTGCCCGCTGCGGCAGTTCATTGCCCGCCGCGCGAAACACGGCAATCGATTGTGCTGACACAATATCATTCATTCCTGCCAGCGTTTCTTCCCTTCTTTGACCGGCAGAGCGCTCTCGTATGGCCGTTGATGATCAACACTGGCGTCTGCGCGCAGAAAGAGCGGTTGGCAAGGCGGTTGCGTATTTTTTTCCGGTTGTTCGGCTGGGAGCGGAAGATTACGATTGGTCCGTGCCCTCCCTTTCCGTCGCCATTCCCGCATACAATGAGGAAGAGAGCCTCGAAAACGTAGTGCGCGATTTTGTCGCCGAACTTAAAAGACACGAAGGCGATTTTGAAATTGTCCTCCTGGATGACGGGAGTACCGATCGTACGCGCAGTATCATCGAGCGTCTTGCTCGTGAATATCCGGAATTCATTTCCCCCATCTTCCATGACCGGAATAAGGGGATGGCAGTCGCTTTTGAGAACGTGCAGAACGCCGCGACGAAAGACTACGTTATCCTCTTGGGGGCCGATGGCCAGTATCCGCCCGATATCATCGGCGTCTGCCTCCCTCATCTGGGGAAGTGCGACGTGCTCATCTGCAAGCGGGAACGCAAACACTATGCCTTCGTTCGCGCAGCGATATCGGGATTGTACCGCTGGATCTGTCGCATGCTCTTCGGTATCGATCTGTTCGATCCGGGCGGAACGAAGGCCTTCCGCCGCGCGCTCATCGATGAGCTCCCTGTTCGTTCCCAGAGCGTCTTCGCCCAGCCCGAACGTGTCATCCGCGCTGCTTGGCGCGGGTATCGCATTGGTATGACGGAGGTGCCCTGCGTTCCCCGTCGGGCGGGCAAGGCCAAGGGTTGTAGTATGCGTCTCATTCTTTCCGCCTTCCGCGATGTCTGCCTTCTCTGGTGGGAAGGTCGCGGCTCCCACCCGACCGTCGTTTGTTCCATACAGAAACAGTCTCACGGTGCGAGCATCCGCTGAAATTCCTTCTCTTCAGTCGTTTGCACGTTGAGTTTTTCCGGCTGCACTGAAGAACGCTAGCGGAATGTCACAACATCCCGCACATCCTTGCGCTGTGACCGCGCAATCCGGACTGCCGGTGGATAATTGCCGATGGCGATCAGCATCACGATGACGTCCGTATCCGGAATGGCGGCCAGGCGATGCATGTCACGATCGGTGCCCGGTTCCGTGTCCCAGTTGAGGACACAGGTCGCGACTTTCTGGGTATGCAGTGCATAGATGAGAGACATGGCGAACAAACCAC
>CAZVLZ010000020.1:16528-17272 GCA_964628345.1 uncultured Candidatus Peribacteria bacterium
AATGCCTCGAGTGAACTCGTGACCATCAGGATATGGCTTGCTGAATCCCCAAACCCCGCATTGCCGTTCTGCAAACGCAGAAGATCCGCCTTCTCCTGCGGCGAGGAAAAAACGGTGACCCGTGCCGGCTGGCGATTGCAGACCGATGGCGTGCCCGTCATGGCGCATGCGACAGCGTGCAGGATGACTTCGTTCGGTACGGGTATCGGGGAGAAATCGCGGATGCTGTGACGCGTGTGGAAGAATCCATCCATACTCTTTTCCATTGCCGCAAACAGTTCCTCCGATTTCATCAGCTCCGTTCCGCCGGTGGCGGCGCCGTCATCCCATGCACCGCGGTGTCGTTCCAAAAACGATTCGAGGGGAGGATATCCCTTCCCGAAGCGGTTTTGATATTCCTGCAGGACGTCGTAGGTCGTGCGCACAAGCGCATCGCATCCATACGCGTCCGCGTATGACTCGCAATCCCGCATACACCAGTCGATGGTTCCGCTCTTCTGACCGAATGCGGGGGTGGGGAAGCGCAGAGTCATCGCTTTTTCGATGCAGTGGTAGTTTTTGACCAACTGGGCCTGAAAGTGCGGACGGGTCATCTCCCGTGTCTCTATTGTTTGGAATGGCCAGTCCGTCGCTCGTTTCGTGCGCGTGCAGTGCAGGAATCTTGCCTGATCGTACTGCCAGCCTTCTGCGAGGTCTTCTTGTTTTTCCCATCCGAACAGTTTCGCTGCGCTGCGTATTTTCCAT
>CAZVLZ010000021.1:0-17147 GCA_964628345.1 uncultured Candidatus Peribacteria bacterium
CCGTGGTGGGCGACAGGGATAATTCCTTTCCTACCATGCTCTCCGTCTTCGGTTCCGGCGCAAGGTAGAGAGACGAAAGAATCTGTCGCTCCTCATCATTCAACACTCCATCAAATGCGGAGAGCGTCAGGAAGAGTAAATGCGTCGCAGGATGATCGCGCGTTGGTGATGCACGGCCTTCTCCGTCGTCCCGCTGCGCGTCAATGAGAGCGATCTTTTTGCGCATTTCCTGAATGAGCCGGATTTGGGGCTGCGGGAGACCAATGGAAATCAACTCGTATTCATCGACATCCGGCGCATGCTCCTGAATACCTGCGGATGAAACACGCATGCCACGATTCATTACGTGACTCAGTTTTTCGATTGCAGCAGTTTCCAACTGGGAGATACGCATCTTGTCGCAGTGCAGATGCTCGGCAACCTGTTTCTGCGTCCAGCCCTTTTCCGTGAGGTATCGCCGCTCGATCACGAAACGTTCCCGTCCGCTCAACACCGTGAGCACCAGGGACCGGACACGTGCAATCAGTTCGGCATGCATGGCTTGCTGCTCAGGCATTGCGGGAGCATGGGGTGCGAAGACATCCACATCCATCCGTTCCATTCCCAGCACCACCGATGCATCTTGCACGCAGCGCAGTGTCCTGCCTGTCTTGATGGACCGGCGTGTCTCCCGCTCGACCTCTTCGGGAGTCGCAGTGCCTCCATTGGTTTTCTTCAGGCGCGCTTCCGCCTTTTTCCACATGTGCGTCTTTCGAAGGAACTCCACGGGCAGCAAATCCACCGTCTCCTCGAGTGTCGGACGGTAGCCCGTCTTCTCGAACACGTCATCCTGCACACGTTGCCAGATGCGCACGTACCTTCTGACCCCACTGGAAATGCGAATGGGTTGGTGCGTGGGGGCGGATGTCTCCTGCAGACGACGCTGAACACGGTAATCGACATACGCATCGAAGGAGCCGTCATGCTCGGACGGGCGGTAGTTTTTCGCGGATTGCAGCAGATCAATTCCGGCCTCCTGCAGACAATCCTGGGCATCGGCATTTCTTCCCACTTTGGCCAGAACCTTCGGGAACAGCCTGTACAGATGCGTCCGGGTCAGCTCAGTGACCGCAGCGGTGGATCCGTTCTCCACCTGAAACCCCAGTTCCCGCGTTCGCTCCGGCGCAATGCGCGGGATTGCCGCAATTTCGTCGCGGTAGACTTGGAACGGATCGAGGCCGTCATGGATGAGTCTGCCTGCCATAAAAATGGGCAATTTCTTTACAGGAAAGCTTCTTCCCGGTCAAGGGTCTAAGACCCCGGTTTCCTTCGTACACGTTCTGAATTTCTCTCACAAAAAATTTAGCGTATAGATGTTTCATCTCGCGAGAATCGAAACCAATTCCCTACTCACTTTACCGTTACGCTCTTCGCCCTTCGACTCGCTCCGCTCGCTCAGGGCAAAATCCGTTATTTCACCGTAACGGATTTTGCCAGATTCCGCGGCATATCCGGATCTTTTCCCCGTTTCACCGCGAGGAAGTACGCCAGCACCTGCACGGGAATGATATTCACGATGGCCTGTGCCGTGTCGACATCCGGTACTTTGATCCACTCGTCGAAGACCTCATGCCGCACCGGCGCGATGCCGATGATGAAGCCGCCACGCGCTTTGAGCTCGATGGCGTTCGATATGATGTCCGTCCGCACCTCGTCATTCCCCACGAGCGCGATACAGGGCGTTCCCTTCTCAATCAGAGCGATGGGTCCGTGCTTCAGCTCGCCGCCGGCGAACCCCTCGGCATGCACGTAGCTCACCTCCTGAATCTTGATCGCACTCTCGAGCGCCATGGGATAATTCCACCCCTTGCCAATGATGTAGAGATCCGAGTTCTCCTGAATGCGCTCGGCAATCATCTCGATGAACTGGGTGTAGCGCGGGTTCAACATGTCATTGATGGCGGCAGCGGTCTCGAGCAAGCGCGTGCGACCCTTGGGCAACTTGCCAATCATGGCGTACGCAATGAGCAGCAGCACGGCCATCTGACCGGTCAGCGCCTTGGTCGAAGCCACGGCACGCTCGGGGCCGGCATTGATGTGCAAGGTGAAATCCGCCTCGCGCGCGATGGTGGAACCATAGGAATTCACGATGGCGAGCACCTTCGCTCCTTTGGACTTGGCGATCTTCATTGCCTCCAGCGTGTCCGCCGTCTCACCACTCTGGCTCACGGCGATCAGCAAACTTTGGGGCTTCAAGAACCGGTGGTAGAGCTTGAACTCGCTTGCCGGCGTGAAGTTGACATGGTGCCCCGCGATGACGGAGAAGAAATACTCCGCCGCCATGCAGGCTTTGGCAGCCGTGCCGCATCCCACGAGGAACGTGCCCTGCGCATCCAGAATGGCGCGCGCGAGCGTCTCAATTTGGTTTTCGTCCTGATCCACTGCGCGCGCAATGGATTGTTTCTGCTCCATGATCTCCTTGAGCATGAAGTGCTCGTACTCGCCCTTCTGTGCTTCTGCAGCAGACCAGGTGATCGCAATCTGGCGCTTCGTTCTCTCCTGACCCGTCTTGAGATCCGAAAAGAGGATGCTCGTTCCATCCGTCACCACCATCTCCCCGTCATCCAAGTACTGAACCGTCTGCGTGTATGACAGGAACGCCGGCGTATCGGAAGCAATGAAGTAGCCGTCAGGAGCGACCCCAACAATGAGCGGGGAACCCGTACGCGCCGCGACCAGCAGTGAAGAATCCGCATGCATCGCCACGATGCCGAAGCGGCCTTCGAACTTCAGACAGGCCCGGCGCACCGCTGCGGCGAAGTCCACTGGAGAATCCCCTTCTCCCTTCGTCCTTTTCCCTGCATCCTGCTTCATCTCTTCCTCAATTAAATGTGGAATCACCTCTGTATCGGTGGTGGAAACAAATCGATGTCCCTTTGCCTTCAGTTCTTCGCGCAGCTCCTCGTAATTCTCAATAATGCCATTCAAGACGACAATGATCTTTCCGTCACAGCTGACGTGCGGATGGGCATTCTCGGGCGTCACACCGCCATGCGTGGCCCAGCGCGTGTGCGCCATGGCAAGCGAGCAAGGCTTGAGAAACTCCACAGAATCAACGCCGCTCACCTTCCCCACATCCTTGCGAACAATGACGGAATCCTGCGTCTTGCAGGCCACCCCCCAGGAATCGTACCCGCGGTATTCGAGGCGTTTGAGCCCCTCCACCACGAGGAAACCCGCGTCCGTCCGTTTGCCGACATATCCAATGATTCCACACATCGAGAAATGGCTTGGGAATGGGGAGATTCTATTGATTTACGCCAAAGAGTCAATGAAACGGGCTGTGAGCTTTGAGCGTGGTGGGTTGTTCGCATGAGCATCAAAAATGAGTGAAGAACCTGTCAGCGAAAACCTAACAGCTATCCGCTATAAATTCCTTGCAATTCCCCCATACGATCACTACCCTCTCCCCGCTATGCCACGCACCTCCTCCGCCATCAAAGCCATGCGCCAGAGCGCAACGAAACGCGATGCCAGACGTCCCTTCAAATCGCGCATGAAGTCCGTGCTCCGCGAGATCGCCGATCTGGCAAAGGCCGGCAAAAAAGAGGAGGCGGAAAAGCTCCTCCCCGTCATCTACAAGGTGGTGGATACGGCCGCGAAGAAGCAGATCGTCCACTGGAAGAACGCCGCCCACAAAAAGTCCCATGCCGCCTCCCTGGTCGCCGCACTGGGAAAGAAAAAGTAATGGTCCGCCTCCTCGCCCTCGACATCGGTACGAAACGCACAGGGGTGGCGTATTTGGATGAAGACGTCGGTGTACCTCTTCCGCTCGCAACGATCCATCATGCGAACGTTGATGCACTCCTTTCACAACTCGAAACACTGATCCATGAACGAAAGATCGATCGCTTGATCGTGGGGTTACCCCTTCTGCCCTCCGGTCTTGAGGGGGCGCAGTCAGACTTCGTGCATTCCATCGCCGTACAGCTGCAAGCGCGCGGATGGCCGGTCACCCTCAAGGATGAGCGTTATACGACGCCCCGGGGCAAATCGGGTGATCCTGACGCCATAGCAGCTCTTAATCTGCTCTGAATTGTCATTCCAAAGGGTTGAGTTGGTATTTGACAATCAGTAGAATTTAACTAAAATATCATCCTTTACCTGTTCATTGAACATCATTGTTTTACCAGTCAGATCAGGACCGCTCCAAGCAGTGCACAGAGAAATTATCGCTTGGATGAGCGACATAATTGATAGGTGACCCATGACGAGAATGTTGGACTTTCGACAGACCGAGCAACATCTCCTCTCACTCGTCCACTCAAACCCTTCCTGCATCTTTTGTCTCTGTCAATGTTATGGTAAAACGAGGTATGTTCTTTCCCCCATGTCGATGACCGCTTCACAAGCCTCTTCCACCGCATCAACGCAGCAGACACCCAGTCTTCCTCAAATTTCCCTCAATCTGCAAGAGATGCTCGACAACCTCTTCCTCGTCCTGACCGACAAGGAGGCGACTGTGGTGAAGAGACGTTTTGCCCTTCAGGGCAACCAGAAGCAGACGCTCGAGCGCATCGGCAAGCAGTTCAACGTAACGCGCGAGCGCATCCGCCAGATCGAATCCATCGCCTTGAACAAGCTCAAGCGCACGGTGCGCACCACGCGTCTCGATGAGGTGAACAATCTGGCCAAAGGGATCCTGCGCGTCCATGGCGGACTCATGCGCGAGGACGAGGTCATCAGCCTGGTGCTGCGCCGCATTCAGGGGACGACGCAAGTGGACGGAGCGGTTCTGCGCCTCTCCTTCACGATTGACCACGAAATGGCTTCAGGAAGCCACAGCAACACATTCGTTCCATTCTGGAGACTGGAATCCCTCGCCATGGAGGACATCCTCCTCATCGTCAACAGCGTCGTGAAGATCCTCAAGAAGCGCAAATCCTGCATGCAGGCCGACGAAATCGTCTCGGCCGTCCAATCCATGAACCTGTTCGAGGGACGCGTTCCGAGCCGCGAATTGATCCTCTCCTGCATCAAGATCGACGAGCGACTGAAAGAGATTGCAGAGGGATGGGGACTCACGGAGTGGAGGTTCGTCCGCCCGCGCTCGATCCGCGACAAGGTGGAAATCATCTTGAAGAAGTCCGGCGAGCCGCTCCACTTCATGGAGATTGCCAACCGGATTCGCGATGCGAAGTTCGACCACAAGAACGTCACTGTCCAGGCGGTCCATAACGAACTCATCCGCTATCCGCAGTTCGTGCTCGTGGGACGCGGACTCTATGCCCTGAGTGAGTGGGGCTACGAGCCGGGCACCGTGGCCGACGTGATCGAGAAAATCCTCAAGGAGAAGGGTCCTCTGAGCAAGAAAGAGATCATCGCCGAAGTCGCCAAGCAGCGCACCGTGAAGGTCGGCACCATTTCGCTCAATCTTCAGAAGATGCCGTACTTCACCCGCGTGGGTCGCGCCGTCTACGCCTTTGATCCGAGCAAGAAGAAGTAAAGACTGCCAATCCTGTCTCCCAACGAAAGGCCCGCGCGGGCCTTTCTTTAATGAGCCTGCTTGCGGAGAGGCCCGATCTGCGCGGAGAATGAGGGTGATGAAACACCTCTCCCTTCTGCTCCTCTCCGGTTCCTGTGTACTCCTGATTACGGCCTGCAGAGGCGATACTCCCGTCACCCCCGACATTCCCACCGGCATCCAGACCATGACCGGTACGCTCGTGGCGACGGAGATTTCTACGCAGAGGCGGGGATCGCACCTGCTGATGGTCGACGGTCAGAATCTCTCGTTCGTCGAGAGCACCACCGTGAATCTGCGCTCTTTCGAAGGCAAGACAGTGGTCATCCGCGGCGTGCTCGAACCCAACACCGATCCGACCATGCTCCCCGTGCTCGTCACGCAGGACGTGACTGCCATGGAGCAGGACATCGTTCCCTTTTCACTCCCCTCCCTCGGCCTCACCGGGAAAACGCCGCGCGCGTGGATCAAGGCCACCCAACAGCATGCAACGCTTTTTCTCCTGGAAGGCACAGCCACTCCCATCCTCGAAATCAGCGCGAAGAAGCAGTCGCCCCTCCCCACGACGGGTGCGCCCTTCATCATCTCGGGACTCCATGCCGTACGGCAGAACGACTCTGCGAAGAACGAAGAGATCGTTTCCATTGAACAGGATGAGGATCTCATTGTCCTCGTGTTTCGTGCTCCCCAAGGAGAGGATAGCGATCTCACCCGTGCGCAGTGGGGAGCGTTTCTCACCACTCTCTCGATTGCAGGGAGTACGTCCAGTGTGCAGACCTCTTCATCCGCTTCACGGTCGGACGGAGCGCCGTGCGGCGGAACAGCCGGCATCCTCTGTCCGACAGGTCAGTACTGCGCTATTACGGACATGAAAGAGAATATCGGTCACTGCCGATCGTTGAACTGAAATGATTGGTGTACTGTCATACACCATACCACTTTTATTGATTCGGCAAGGAAAACTGTTTGATCATCAAAATTCTTAAGATTATGGTGGTGTACGAATTTACACCTTTCTCCTCTTCCTTCCCATCAATACCATGACGAAAGCAGCAACGTCCAAAGCCAACATGAGCACTCCGACCAAAGAAACGGCGCAAGCCACATCCAGGAATCCGAAGGATGACGCACTCAAGGCCGCACTCGCGCAGATCGAAAAACAGTACGGCGCCGGTGCCATCATGCGTATGGGGGACGAACACGCCGTTAAAATCGAATGCACCCCTTCCGGTGCAACCTCCCTCGACATCGCACTCGGTGGTGGCATTCCCAAGGGCCGCATCGTCGAGATCTACGGTCCCGAATCCTCCGGCAAGACTACCCTCGCGCTCCACGTGATCGCCCAGGCACAGAAACGCGGCGGCAAGGCGGCCTTCATTGATGCCGAGCACGCTCTGGATGTGCAGTATGCCAAGAAAATCGGCGTGGATATCGACGCACTGCTGGTCTCGCAGCCCGACGATGGCGAGCAGGCCCTCGAGATTACCGAGACACTCGTGCGCTCCGGCGGCATCGACCTGATTGTGGTGGACTCCGTGGCAGCCTTGACGCCACGCGCAGAAATCGAAGGCATGATGGGCGACAATCATCTGGGCCTGCATGCCCGGCTCATGAGCCAGGCACTGCGCAAACTCACGGCCATCGTCAGTAAAACGAATACCACGATCATTTTCATCAATCAGATGCGCATGAAAATCGGCGTGATGTTCGGCAATCCCGAAACCACCACCGGCGGCAACGCCCTCAAGTTCTACGCCTCTGTCCGCCTGGATGTGCGTCGTATCGACAAGATCCTGGAAAAGGGCGAGGGGGATCAGGAGATCGTCGGCAATCGCACCCGCGTCAAAGTCGTGAAGAACAAAATCGCTCCGCCGTTCCGGCAGGCCGAATTCGACATCCTCTACGCCAAAGGCATCAACCGCGAGGGGGACCTGCTCGATCTGGGAGTCAAGTACGGCATCGTCGAAAAATCCGGCACGCACTTCCGTTACGGCGAAGAGGCACTCGGCCAGGGTCGCATTACCGCCTGCCTCAACCTAGCCGGTCAGCCCAAACTGACGGAACAGTTGGAAAAGGAGGTACGGAAAGCGGCGGAGATTGCATAGAGACAGAGGAAAAGGCCCACACTGAGGATCACATGGCAGATCCTCCCTTTTCCGCAGGAATGCAGCGATGCAAAAAGGTACTGTACAATGAAAATCATGGAAGAGCTTTTTTCTGCTGGCCACTGGCGCATCATCGGAACAGATATCCATTTGCCCGATGGAACGATCGTCCATGAAACACTGGCATTCCGACCACTGAGCGTGCACATTCTTGCGTTCTCTCAGAGGAATGAGGTAATCCTGCTCCGTGAGTATCGTCCAGCGCTGAAGAGACATATGTGGATGCTCCCGAGTGGCAAAATTGAACCGCAAAAAGGAGAAGTCGATCTCTTGGAAACAGCTCAGCGCGAGCTGAGGGAAGAATCCGGTTATGAGGCGAAACAACTCCGTCAGTACTGCACTTGTCGTCACATGGCCGATCTGGAGACGTTCAACTTCATCTTCATCGGTACGGATCTCAGACAGAACCCGCTCCCCCAGGATGTCGACGAACGGATTGAGGTGCATTTCATGCCCCTCGATCAAGCCATCGAAACGGTGCTCCATGAGCCATTCGCGCATACGACCACCGCCTATGCACTGCTCCGTTATGCCCGTGAATATGGCAGCTAACTCCTCCTCTCCTCCAATGCAGGAACTCTACGCAGGGCATGGCTGGCGCGTTACCTTCGAGGAAGCGCCGCTTCCCAACGGAAAAGTGAAAAAGATCGCCCGTGTCATCCGGTGCGATACCGCACATATCATCGCCATCACCGAGAGCGGGAATGTCGTGCTCATTCGGGAGTTCAGGCCTTTCTTTCAGGAATACGTCTGGATGCTCCCCACGGGACGCGTCAATAAGGAGCCGGATCCGAAGACGGCTGCCCTGCGGGAGCTGCAGGAAGAAACGGGGTACAGCGCGGACGAGATCTCTTTTCTCTGCAAAGGGAGCCATTCCGAGGGGTTTCCCTCCGTTAATCACGTCTTCGTTGCGCGGCATTTGAAGAAAGACCCGCTCCCGCCGGACGATACGGAACTGATTGAAGTGCACGAATGCACGATTCCGGAAGCAATTGAAAAAGTCTTCAGCTGCAAGCACGTCCACATGCCGAGCGCGTTTGGACTGCTGAAGTTCGCCCGGGATCAGGGTCTGTAGGGAATAGGGATGGGGGCTGAGGGCTTCTGCTCTGCTTCAAGTCATCATCGCAGTCATCCGAGATCCTCGCGTTCCCTACTCCCAATTTCAGAATCCCGATATCCACACCCATTCCACAATTCACCAACACTTCAGATCTCATTTCATTGCGTCATCAAGCGGGTTTGATTGCCGGGAACGCTGCAGGCCCTACAATTCGGTTCCCATGGCAGCGCCAATGCCCACCACCATCGCATCCCAGCCGCATTCCATCGAAGCAGAGCGCACCGTGCTGGGGGCGTTGCTCGTCGACCCGGAGGCCGTCATCAAGGTGAGCGATTTCCTCGTTCCCTCAGTCTGCGCCGATCCGGTCCTGCGCGAGGTCTACCAAGCCATCCACGATCTCTACATGGGACATGAACCCATTGATTTCGTGACGGTGACGACGAAGCTCGCGGCGAACGAGAAGATTCAGAAAGTCGGAGGCAGCGCGTTTTTGGCTGAACTCGCATCCGAAGTCCCCACCTCCTCCCACGTCTACCAGTATGGCCAGATCGTGAAGACGAAAGCCGTGCACCGCCGCATCATCGCTGCCGGTCAGCGCATTACGGGGCTGGGCTACGAAGAGGAGAAACCGATTGCCGAACTCCTGGACACCGTGGAGAAATCCGTCTTCGAGATCTCGAACATGTACCTCAAGGACAAGTTCATCCACATTCGCGATGTCCTGGAGGCGCGCTACGAGCGCTTTGCCGAAATGCACGAGACCAAGGATGAGGAAACGGTCAAAGGTGTCTCCACCGGATACAAATCCCTCGACATGAAACTCTCGGGCCTGCAGCCGAGTGACCTGATCGTCATTGCGGCACGTCCCAGCATGGGCAAGACCTCCCTCGCGCTCAACATGGCGCAGAACGCCGCTATCCGCGGTCGCAAGAACGTGGGGATCTTCTCACTCGAAATGAGCAAGGAACAACTGGTGGACCGCCTCTTCGCCTCGATGCTCGGCGTCGATTCCTGGAAGCTCCAGCGCGGCAAACTCGATGACACCGACTTCCAGAACATGGGACCGATCATGGACGAACTCAACAAAGCCAATATCTTCATCGACGATTCCGTCGCCTCCACCATCCCGGAGCTGCGGGCCAAAGCACGTCGCCTCCAGATGGAGAACGGCCTCGACCTGCTCATTATCGACTACCTCCAGCTCATGAGCACGGGCAATGTCGGGTACGCCGGCAACCGCGTGCAGGAGATCTCTGAAATTTCACGTTCCTTAAAGCAGCTTGGACGCGAATTGCACGTCCCTATTGTTGCGCTCTCGCAGCTCTCGCGCGCGGTCGAGACCCGTCCCGGGAATATCCCGCAATTGAGCGACCTCCGTGATTCCGGCTCCATCGAGCAGGATGCCGACGTCGTGTTGATGATGTACCGCGAGGATTACTACGAGGAAGACAGCGATCGCCCCGGCGTGACGGACATCTACATCCGCAAGCACCGCAACGGACCCATTGGGCGCGTCGAACTTCTGTTCAAGAAAGAGCAGATGCGCTTCTACGACATTGACAAAGTCCATTCGGCTTAAAGAAAAGAGAAGAAATGAGCATGAGGAATACAAGGAAGACAAAGAAAACAAGGATTACGTCCGCATGTACTGCGTATTCCATGTAATCCTCGTCTTCGTTGTACTCCTGGAACTCCTCCTATTTGTCGCAACAGTAAAACAAGGCTACCCTTTCCGGGATGCCCGAATTCATCCCCGTCCGTCCGGATATCCCCCTGATCGCGATCCTCCTGTATGCGCTGGTGGCTTTCGTGATCGGCAGCGCCGCGACCCCTGCGTATTACAGGTTTCTCCTCCGATTCAAGTTGGGCAAACAGCTGCGCTGTGAAACGGTCGACGGGCGCTGTGCCCCCATCTTCCAGAAGTTCCATGCCAAGAAAGCGGGAACACCGACCATGGGCGGCGTGCTCATCTGGGGATCTATCCTGCTGACAGTCCTTCTCTCGCGATCTCTCTCGTACTTCGGCGTCGTCGAACGATCACTGCTTCAACGCGGTCAGGTGTACCTCCCCCTTTTCATGCTCGTCTCCTTCGGGCTGCTGGGCGCTCTGGATGACTGGCTGAACATTCGCTGCATCGGCAGGAAGCGCGGCCTGGACTGGCTGCCAAAGCTCCTCACGATCCTCGCTCTCTCCACGGCCGGAGCCCTGTGGTTCTACTTTAAACTCGGTTACGATTCCATTCACATTCCCTCTGTCGGCCCCGTGCTCCTCGGAGGGTGGTACATCCCCGTGTTCGTCTTCATCATTGTTGGTACCGCCAACGCTGTGAATGTTACCGACGGCCTCGACGGACTCGCGGGGGGATTGCTCACCATCGCGTTCCTGGCATTCGCATTCCTGGCCTATCTCAAAGGCCTCACCGTGCTCGCCGCGTTCTGTGCCGTTTCGGCAGGAGCGACCGCCGCCTTTCTGTGGCACAACGTCCCACCCGCCCTCTTCATCATGGGCGATACCGGCGCGCTCGCACTCGGCGGCATGCTGGGGGTGATCGCGCTCATGATTGACCAGGTGCTCGTGCTCCCACTCATCGGCTTCGTCTTCGTGATCGAAATGCTCTCCGTCATCATCCAACTGACCAGCAAGAAACTGCGCAATGGCAAGAAGGTATTTCTCGCCGCCCCTATCCATCATCATTTTGAGGCGCTGGAATGGGGTGAGAGCAAAGTCACTATGCGCCTGTGGATCATCGGGATCTTCTTCGCGATGCTCGGAATATTCGTGGGGATGTTTGGCTAGGAGAAAGGCAGAGAAGGCAATAAGGGCAAAAAGGTGGCAAGGTACCTCTCCGCCTTCTCTTACTTCTTTGCCCTCCCTCCATCAAATGTTTCCTTGCACCCGTTTCCCTCCTGAGTATCATTCACCCATGTTGAGAGTAGCTATTAATGGATACGGACGTATTGGACGAGTCGTTCACCGTCAGCTCCTCACGCGGTTCCCACAGGACGTGGAAGTGGTCGCGATCAATGCATCGAGTGATGCAGCGATGCGGCGCTACCTGCTGAAGTACGACACGCTGCATGGACGCTTTGACCGATCCGTGGAAATTGAAGGCGAAGACCTGCTGATCGAAGGAAAACTGGTCCGCGTGATCCGGGAAAAAGATCCTGCCCGGTGCCCCTGGAAGGAACTCCATGTTGACGTCGTTGTCGAGGCGACGGGCAAATTCCGCACGCGCGAAAAAGCGCAGGCGCACCTTACGGCCGGTGCAAAAGTTGTCATCATCACCGCACCACCGAAGGACGACACACCCATGATTGTGCGCGGCGTGAACGATGACCTCCTGCAGGGCGCGTTACCGATTGTGAGTGCCGCTTCCTGCACCACGAACTGCATCGCCCCCGTGATCAAAGTGCTGGATGCATGGAAGGGCATCAAGCGCGGCCTCATGTGCACGACCCACTCGTACACGAGTTCCCAGAATCTTCTCGACAACGCGACGGATAGCAGCAAACTGCGCATCGCGCGCGCCGCGGCGCTCAATATCATTCCCTCGACAACCGGAGCCGCCAAGGCTGCCGGCAAGGTGTTTCCGCACCTCAAGGGCAAGCTCGACGGCATGGCGCTGCGCATTCCCATCCCCGATGTCTCAGCGGCATACCTCGTCCTGGAACTCAATGCGCCCGCAACGATTGAGGAAATGAACGGAAAGCTCCGTGAAGCGTCGGAGGGCGATCTCAAGGGCATTCTGGCAGTCGAAGAGGGTTTGCTCGTCTCGTCCGATTACCTCAGTGATCCGCATTCGAGCACGGTGGATCTGGATTCCACGAATGTCATCGACGGATCTTTGGTGCAAATTTTGGCCTGGTACGACAACGAGTGGGGCTATGCTATGCGTGTCACCGAATTGGTCTCGCACGTCGGTGCGCTCCTCTGATAGTCGAAGGAGCCAACAAAACACGAACGGAACAGTTTTCGTCCCCGAGTCCGAATCCCTCATCCCTCATCCCTCAAAATGACCCCCTCCCCCTCCGTCCCCGCCGAGCAGCGTAGCCTCAACGGCCACCTCTTTCACGTTTCGAAAGCGCCCGACAAGCTGCGTCACCTCATCAATGATCTTGCGCGCGCGGCGAAGTACATCAGTTACGCCATCAAGACCACGGAGGCCGGGCTCGCCGGATCCGTGAACATGTTCGGGGAGGAACAGGTGAAACTGGATGTCCTCTCCGATCGCATCATTCAGGAGCACCTCATCGAGAACCGCCTCGTGGCTTCCTACGCCTGCGAGGAGCATGACTCCGTCGTGGATCTGTCGCCCGACGCCCCCTACTCCGTCGTATTCGATCCTCTGGATGGTTCATCGCTCGTCGACGCCAATCTCGCCATTGGTTCCATTTTTGGCATCTACGAGGGCAGGGAAATTATCGGGCACACGCCGCGGGAGCAAGTCGCCGCCCTCTACATCCTCTACGGACCGCGCACGCTGTTGGTCTGCTCCACGGGGAGCGGCGTGCATGAATTCCTCTTAAACGACGTCGGGGAGTTCATTCTTCTCCGCGAGCACCTCGGCATTGGCGACAATGCCAAGAACTTCAGCCCGGGGAACCTGCGCGGTATTGACGAGACGGACGGGTACCGTGACGTGGTGGAATCATGGATGGCACAGCAGATGACCCTGCGCTACTCAGGCTGTCTGGTGGCGGACGTGCACCACATCTTCAGCAAGGGACAGGGCATCTTCACCTTCCCCGCCAGCAAGAAGTATCCTCAGGGCAAGCTGCGTCATCCCTTCGAGTGCGGACCGTTCGCCTACCTCGCCGAGCAGGCGGGCGGAGCGGCGACCGATGGATCGCAAGACATTCTGGATATCCCGATCACGGCTGTCGACCAGCGCTGCCCACTGATCATCGGATCGAAAAATGAGGTGGATCGCGTCTGCTCCCGCCTCAAATAACCTCTTCGGAATCGTTGGCTTCCTCTGCATCCTCAGTTTCCTCTCTCAATTCCAGTACGGTTCCTGCAGTGCCCGTCCCATCGCTTCGTCGAGGGTCTGCGTGCTCTCTTCGCGCTTGGTTTTGCCTTCCAGGTTGTACAGACGCTTGAGGGAACGATACGTGCCCCAGATGTAGTACTCCTTGCGGGGCTGGCCGCGCCGTCGCCGACCTGCGCCAGCCTCCTCCGGAGCACTGGGTTTCTGGAGCGGCTTCACGTTGCCCGTTTTCGTCCACTCCACTGGTCCGATCACCGCGCGTTTCTCGGTGTCGAAGTAGAGGAAATCTGAATCTGAGTAAGGAGACATTGGTGCATCTACTGTAGAACATCTCTGGGAGAGACGTAAGCAATACGACAGAAACGATAAGCACCTATTCCTGCCAAGAATAACGATAAGCAGTGCTTATGGCTTACAGCGCAGAGCTTTAAGCTTTCACCGATACATCCTGTGCTCCTCCACAGGCGGAGGGGGCGGAGGGGGAGGGGGCGGGGGCGCATCGAAAAACTCCGTCTTGTCGACGGGCTGCACGTCTTCTTCGGGGTGGTGAAAGAGCTCCTGCACGAATCCTCTGCGCTGCTCCTGAAAACGCAGGAATGATTCAAAGAGGGCAACGAGGCTCCCGATGAGCGCCACGTAGATGCCGAAGCGGATCTCCATCCGCGCGAGATCGAACGTGACCTTGATGAGCACGGAGAGCGCCGCAAGAATGAGGATCACGGACTCTGCAGTGGCGCAGAGGCGCACGATCTCACGGTAGCGCTTGCGGATGAGCACCGGACCGCCCGTGAGAGGAATCAGCGTGAGCAGGAGCACGAATACGTGCAGCAGAAAGACGCTGATGCCGATGATCGTCGTATAGAACCCGAAGCCGGAGTACGACACCATGGCCCCGCCGATCTTCTCCCCGCCGATCCAAGGCAGAAACACACCAATAATGGCAACGAGAGACCCCATATTGAGGATCTTCTCCTCCAACTCCAGCCCCATCACCTTACGGAAAAACTGGGGAGCCATCATCCGCAGGATATAGCATCTTCCGGCGTCCGTCACTAGACTACCTCTTGCGTTCCCGCTGCCGACACGGCACCGTGGGACGCCACTTCAGTATTCAAATCATCCCTCCCATGCGCACGCTCGCCATCGACTGTCGCGAGGCACTCCATGACCAACCCACGGGCAAAGCCCGGTGGGCACGCTGCTTTCTCACGGAACTCCTGACGCGCAACGTGCCCGTCCTCCTGCTCTCGCACCGCTCTCTCCCGTCGGAGTGGCAATTGCCGCATGTGACGAATGCCGTGCTGCCTTCCGGTGTGCGCTGGCACCTGCGTGCGATGCGGCTGCTCTCCGCACGGCGCAGCGACCTCACCTATTTCAGTCCCACGAGTTTCATCGTTCCCTTCTTTTCGGGCGGATCTCTCCCGACCATTCCACTCGTCCACGACCTGATCGCGTTTCGCGGAGAGCCGCACCAACGCAAAGCGGAAATCATTGAGCGACTGACACTGCGGCGCGCCCTCGCCCTGGCCGCGCATGTCTGCGCGATCAGCGAGGCAACCAAGAACGACCTGCTCAATCGGTACGGCTTTCTGAAGAGCGAGAATATCTCCGTGATTTTCGCCGGTCCGTACAGCGGGCATCCGACAGCGAACGTTTCCGATAACCGGACGATCCTCAGCGTGGGCACACTCTGTCCGCGCAAGAACCAACTGCGGCTCATCGCCGCATTCGCCGCCCTGCCCGACACCATTCGAAACCGCAGTCGTCTCGTGATCGCCGGAGGGCACGGCTGGCGCGACCGTGAGATCGTCCGCCGGGCGCGCGAGACGCCGTGCGTGGAGTGGCGCGGTTACGTCACCGATGCCGAGTATGAGGAACTGCTCTCCTCCGCCGCCGTCTTCGCGCTCCCCTCGCTGTACGAGGGGTTCGGCATGCCCGTCCTGGATGCCCTGCAGCGCGGCATTCCGGTGCTCACGAGTAAACGCGGCAGCCTGACCGAAGTGGCAGGCGATGCGGCGCTCTTCGCCGATCCCGAAGACCTGTCCGCGCTCACACAGGCGCTCACCACCCTGCTCACCGATGATGCCGTTCGCGCGCGTTTACGCAGCGCGGGTCCGCTGCAAGCCCGTCAATTCAGCTGGAAACGCACCGTGGATTTGTTCCTTTCCGGTGTTCAGGCCTTCCTGTAGCGCGCTACACTGTGGCCATGACGCAGTACCGCCGCATCGGTCTCACCGTCAAATCCGGCTTCGACCACAAAGACGAGGCGGTCGCGCGCATCGTAAAGATCCTCCGCTCTCTCCGGTGCACGGTCGCCGTGGATCCCACCCGCATCCACGATGTACCCTGCGCGCGTGAATGCGAGCCCATGGATCCCAAGCGCACGATCGATCTCATGCTGGTGATCGGGGGCGACGGCACGGTTCTGCGCGCCATTCGCGAGATGAGGGATTTTTCGGTGCCCATCCTCAGTGTCAACCGCGGAACGCTCGGGTTTCTCGCGGAAATTGAACTCGACGAAGCGGACCACATCCTCCCTGCCCTCCTGAACGGGAAAGGGATGATTGATGAGCGCGGTCTCCTCAAGGTTGAGGCCGTGCGCAAACGCAAAACGTTCTTCTCGGGCTCCGCCCTCAACGAAGCCGTGATTGCACAGGGGACGATTGCCCGCCTCATCGATCTGGAGACCGCCGTCAATGGCGAAGCCCTCACCACCTACCGCTCCGACGGCCTGATCGTCGCAACGCCGACCGGCTCCACCGCCTACTCGCTCGCAGCCGGCGGTCCCATCGTCCATCCCGCTTTCGATTCGGCGATCATCCTGACCCCCATCAATCCCTACAGTTTCT
This sequence comes from uncultured Candidatus Peribacteria bacterium, assembly GCA_964628345.1. Taxonomy (GTDB): domain Bacteria; phylum Patescibacteriota; class Gracilibacteria; order Peribacterales; family Peribacteraceae; genus Peribacter. Next base: position 16,565 of record CAZVLZ010000021.1, read on the forward strand.
CGCAGAAGCCGGTCGTGATCAGCGGCAAGAGCAAGGTGGACGTGGGCGTGCACATGAAAGTGCGCAAGTTCGCCGATGTGGACGTGAACCTCACGATCGACGGCCAGATGTACGTTCCCCTGCAGGACGGCGACCACGTGCACTGCTCGGTTGCCAAAGAGACGGTCAAATTCCTGCGCAGGAAACAGGACACGTTCCTCGCAACGCTGCGGACCAAACTGCGATGGGGAGAGTAGAAACATACCGCTGGTACGTTCCACGGAGATTACGATCGTGCAATCATCTGCTCCCGCCCCGGACCCGTGCCCACAAGTGAGGCAGGCACGCCCGTCTCCGTCTCGATGAACTGCAGGTACTGTTGCGCTTCCTTCGGCAATTTCGACAATTCCGTAATGCCGACCGTCGACGTCTTCCACCCTTTCAACTTCGTCCATTTCGCCTTGCCGTCAGAAGACACTCCCGTGCACACGGGAATCTCCGCTTCATCATCCAACACATCGAGCTTGGTGATGTTCCAGTGCGTGAAACCGTTGATCATCGCAGAGCGCTTGAGATCAGGAATCGAGAGCCATCCGCAACGCCT
>CAZVLZ010000022.1:0-3450 GCA_964628345.1 uncultured Candidatus Peribacteria bacterium
GCCGTACCGCCAGGCCAGCGTTCCGGGATGCTCGTCACGTCTTCGTAGTGTTCATTGAACGCAGACAGATCTGCCGGGGAGGGAGAGATGCCGATTGGTGCGGATCGGTGTTTCCTGGAATCGGACATAGCGAAGCACTTTGCGACAATTTTTTTTCTCAGTCAATGCGAGAGACCCACTAATCTCTGATCTACAAAAAGCAGGGCAAAAGCCGACTTATCTATAATTTCCTGAGCTGTCGCGCGCACGATCAGTTTCCTTATCATCCTCATCCTCCCGTGGCTCGGGAGGAGTGGCGCAAGCCGGGGAATCAGAGAGGGCGAAGCCGCACTGCGGATACATTTCGAGCACACTCTCGATTTGTTCCTTCACGCGTTCCATGAGTTTCTCTTCCGCATCACCGGCCTTGGACCAGTTGATGCAGCGCCACCGGTCGTAATCCCGGACGAGGTTGTCGAAGAGCGGCTGCATCGCGGCGCAGACGACTGCTTTGTCACACTGCTTGATGGGTTCCGGCAAGGGGAAGGAACAGGAGGGGTTGCGGGTCTCCAGACGCTCCATTTTCTGCCAGAGTTCTTCGGTCTCCTTGAACAGGCAGCGCTGGTAGCGCCCCCAGTAATTGCGCATTTGGTCATAGTGACGGACGAGTTCTCCGAATTCTTCACGGGGATCATCGCATGGATTGGCCGCCGAGCGTGAAGAAGACGAAGAGAAGCGGGACGATGAAGAGGACCGGGAGGAGGAAACAGAAGAGACAAGGGATGAAGAAGAAGCAAAGGAGACAGAGGAGGCAGAGGATGCCAAAGATGCCGATGAAACAGAGGAGGCGGGGGCGGACGAAGATGACGGTGGAGTGCACCCTTCATCCTCTGATCCGTCGCAGTCGTCATCGATGCCGTTGCCGCAGACTTCGGTCTTGAGCGGCGACACCGCGGCGTTGCGATCGTCGCAGTCCAGAGGCAGCGGCGAGCCGTCACTGTCGAAATCTTTGGCGAGCGTGACGGCGGCGAAGGCATCGACGCGTCCGAAGCCATAGGATTCATCGAAACCAGCCCCGCCCAGGTCGTACGCGGTTTGGGTCAGGACCGAGCGCGTTTCGTCCGCCGTGAGCGAAGGGTTCACGCCGCGGATGAGTGCCGCCAGTCCTGCCACGTGGGGAGAGGCCATACTCGTTCCGCTCCACCAGCCGAATCCCGCCTCGGGGCAGGTGCCGGAAGTCGCGCAGGGCAGCGAGGAGAGGATGCCGAGTCCCGGCGCCATGACATCCAGTGCCGGACCGTTGCCCGACCAGGCCGGACGCACATTGGCGCGGTCCAACGCGCCGACGGCCACGGCCTTCGACGCACAGCCGGGCGTGGAAACGCCGGGAGCGCTCTCGGCTCCGTTGCCGGCGGCGGCGACCACGAGCGTTCCCTGATTGGCCGCCCAGTTGGCTTTCGCAGCCATGGGATCGCCGTCGCAGGCGCTCAGGAACGCACCGCCTCCCACGCTCAAGTTGATCACTTTGGCGTTCTGCGTGACCGCCCACTCGATGCCGGCCAGAATGTCGCCCTCCGCGCACCAACCCTGGTCGTTGCAGACTTTGGCGATCAGCAGATCCACCTGGGGACTCGTGCCGAGGATGCGGTTGGCGCCGTTCTCATCCTGATGGATGACGGCTCCCATCCCTGCGACGATGCCCGCCACGTGCGTGCCGTGTCCGTGCCCGTCCACCGGTGTCATGCCCGCGACGAACGAAGTCTGCGCCACGATGCGTTCGGCGATTTCCATATGCGTCGCGTCGATGCCCGTGTCGAGCACGGCCACCCGGACGCCGGCACCCCTGATGCCCTGCTGCTGCACGGCGAGCGCCTTCACCTGCTCCACCGAGAAGATGTCCTGCGTCTTGAAGACGCGTTCCGTCGTGGCACCCGGAATCAACACATCCTTCGGGCACTTGAGAACGACGTCATCGTTGAGCCAGCGCTTGGCGCGGCATCCTTTGAGCAGCGCGGAGAACACCTCTTTCGGAGCCTTGGAACCGAGGATGAGGCGCTCTTCGTTGACCGCGCAGAGGCCCGTTTCGCGACAGTTGCGGACAGGACTGCTCTTCTCGCGGTGCTTTTCGCCTTCCACCCGGCTGTTTACCTGTGCAGGCGGCCGGAGGGCGGGCGCCGCCTGTGCGGGCGGCAAGAGGACCGCGCAATGGAGCGCGAACACGAGCGCGACGTATGCCGAGAAAAGCAGAGAGGTGCGGTTTTTCATGTGCAGAATTGTACCCTGCGCTGATTTTGGATCAGTTCTTTTTGCGGAGACTCGTCGTGCATTTCCATCGGAGTGTTGTGGAATATTTTCCTGCGCTGCGTGCGATCACTCCGTCGCCTCGAGAATGGGAGGAGGCAGTGCGTCACTCGGATCTTCGCTCTCGGGATCACACGCGCCCACAGTCACGCCGTTCCCGGCATCCCGGTTGATGAAGTAGCGGGTGTCGCTGTCCGTGCCGGTTTTCGGATCTGCCGGTAGCGTCGCGATGAAGGGCTGCAGACTGGTTGCGAGATTTTCGATGGTGCATCCCGTCGCGGGGAGCGCATAGTCTGCACAGACAATCACCCCGCAACTGCCGGGATTCCTGCCGATGATCTGCACATGTTCGCCATCAGTGTCGATACCGGGGGGCAGGGTCCCATTCGTGGTGCGGTAGGCTTGCACGGCCGAAAGAATCAGCGCGACATCCGTCGCTCTTGTGGCGTTCCTTCGCATACGGATGCGCCGCGCGGGGTTGAAAACGATGAAGAGGATCACGAGAACAATCGCCGCACAGGCAATGATGACGATAGGCCGGATCAGGGAGAAACCGGGTCGGGTGGACATCATGAAAAAGCAGAGTCAGGGTACGGGAGCGTCCGCAGGCTGTCACGCAAGTATTCCTGTCATGGCTGCGCGAACAGATAAAAAAGTGCGCGCACCGCGGGGGCGACGATGCCCGGCGTGATAGACTGTCCTCCATGGAACTTCTCTCGGTTGCGATTCTCATCGTGCTCATCGGGGCGCTGCTCTCGATCGGCTGGCAGCTGGCGCCGCTGATCCTCGTCGTCGGCATCGCGTATGCGGTGGTCCGGTACCGGCGCGAAATTCCGGTCCTGTTCAAAAAACTTCTGAGGGAATGGCGAGGGGGCCGGAAGAAATAGCAACGGCTGGTTGAACTTTACGTCTGTGCTGCATCCATCGTTTTCTGATAGTGGAGGATGCGCTGTTTGCGCTCATCGAAGGACAGGGTCGCAATGATCCCCGGCCCGTTGGCGCAGCCGCCTTCGCAGAAGAGCACGTCCACGAAGCGGATTTTGGGATTCCGCTGAAATTCCTCCAGCACGGCGGGGATCTTCTTGTAGCCGGAGATGATGCGGATTTCTTCATCCTTGAGGATGCCGGAGAGTCCGCTCGTCTGGGTGAGGGCGCCGTCGAGCGGATAGG
>CAZVLZ010000022.1:3460-10545 GCA_964628345.1 uncultured Candidatus Peribacteria bacterium
GCGTTCGCGGCGGCGGCGACGTCGAACGCCGCACCGGTCACATCGATATCCTGTCCGATCTTGAAGTGGTCGAATACCGCATCGAGTTCCTTGTACGTGAGTACGAGGATATTCAGGTCGGGATAATCTTCCGCGGCTTCCAGTTTCTTGGCGAAGCACGGCCCGATGAATACCGGCTGACAGTCGGGGTACTTCTCTTGGGCAATGCGCGCAGCGGCGATCATGGGCGAGTCGGCTGCCATCGCGAGAAAGGGGATGAGCTGCGGGTAATCTTTGCGCACCATGCGCACGAATCCGGCGCAGGGGCTCGAGATGAACCGTGCGTGCGGGTTCTTCTGCAGGAGCGCCATGACCTGCTCATTCGTCTTCACGGCGCCGGCCGACACCTCGATCACTGCCTTGAACCCCAGTTTCTTCAGGCGCGCGACGATGTCCGGATAGTCGTACACGACGGGAAAGGACGGCGCGAGCAACGCGACAAGAGGCGTCTTTTTCCGAAAGAGCGCACAGCAGCGTTCGATATCATTCATGGGTCTTTTGGAGGAAGCGCAGGATGACGAGTGCCAGGGCTCCGCCGGCGAGCGCGGTCAAAAACTGGATCAGACTCATTGCCGTGACGAAGAGCTCCGGCACGAGACCGAAGCGCAGCAAGGCCAGCGCGGAGAGCGAGAGGAACGCAGCCTTGATGAAGGCGCCAACGCTCATCCCCAGCGGGGGCGACACGGGACGGATGCGCGCGAAGAGTGCAGTGAAGAGCCAGTTTCCCGTCCAGATGAATGGCACGAAGAAGAGCAGGAAGGGCGTGAAGGGACCGAAGAGCGCTCCGTGCGCCAGTGTCCCGATGCTCGGGAGCAGAATGACGGGCCAGACGAAACGTCCCGGGAGGACGTCGGCCGCAAGGATGAGCAGGCAGTTCACGGCCGTTCCCGTGAGCCACTGGGGGCCGGAGACCAGAAAGGGGATCAGGAATGCCGCTGCGGAGAGGAGAACGGCGTACGCAGTGCGTGAGTGAGCGGAGAGGACGGTGGCAGCGGAGGGGGATTCCATCGGAGAGCACTCTACCAAGAGTCGCGCGGCTGTTCCATGCGCGCCTCCGTGGCATCGGTGCCCGATGCGATGGAACGGATTTCGATGGAGGAGTTTTCGAAAATGACGGTGCCGGGCTTGGATGGGTAGAAGGGGCGGCCGTACCGTTGATTGAGCGATTGTTCGAAGCGTCGGTCGATCACCAGGTACTGAACCCCATAGCGATCGACGACGCCGTGGAGATCCGGATGGACGGCTCCCTCCCAGTTCCATTGGAGACTCAGCAATTCCGTGTGACGGGATCGCGCGACGCCTCCGATGAATGAGAGGAAATCGAATGCAGTGGTACTGAGATGAATTTTTCTGCTGAACCAGAGGGGGATGGTGAGGAGGACGGGCGGGTCAGCTGGATGTTTCTGGCAGCGGAGGAAATCGATCGCGGCCGCCTCGTCGGCGCCTTGCTGCCGGAGCGGTGCCCCATAGATCCAGAACGCGGCAGCGGTGGAGAGGATCGTTGCGAAAGCACTGAGGAAGACGGCGATCCAGAAGACGAACGGGTGTACCGAAGAGAATGGAATGGTGGAGAGCCAGAGGAGGAGCGGGAGCGTCACGCCTTCGATGTAGCGTTCGGGCTTGCCGATACATGCGAAGGGTTTCAGGGAAACGAGCAGGACCACGATCACGCCGGCCACGGGCCAGACAGTGACGTCATCCAGTGTCTGCGCATGCAGCAGAGCAGCTGCGGCCGGGATGATCAGCGGCATCATCAGGATGATCGTGAGGACGACATTCTCGTACGATTGCCGCGCGAGATTCCGCCACTGCCGGCGGTGGGCGAGGAGGAAGAGTTCCAGCAAGCTTGTGGACGAGTGCAGCACGACGCCGTTTTCCTGCCGCTGCAACGCTTTCCGGCAGAGATCGATGTGGGACAGGAGACCGCGCAACACATGCCAGGCGTATCCTCCCGTGAAGACGATGCTTGCAGTGATGCACAGGAACAACCAGAGGAGCGGGAGGGGGTGCAAGAGGAGCAGCGAGGAGATAGCGGTGAGCAGGAGGAGCATCTGCCATGAAAATTTGGTGGAGACCGTTGCGAGGATCACCGACGAGACACCCAGGACAATCCACACCGGTTCCCATCCCTCCCGCACGATGCCGATGGCGGAGAGAATGAACAGGTTGGTGAGGAATGCGCCGAACGCGCGTTCCGAATGATGACAGGCGCGGGAGATGCGGAAGGTGAAGATCTGCTGGAACGGAAGGAACAGGAGCCAGCGCATCTCGACGGCGCCGAAGTGCCGCATGGCCGCTGCCGTAGCGACGATCAGCAGCGCGTCCCAGAGCGTGGGCAGCAGATGGCCGAAGCGATCGAATGCCTTTGCGGTCATGCCGAGTCCATGGAGCAGCGCGTAATAGCCCAGTTGATAGGGAAGCGGGCGGGCACGTCCCGCATCGAGCAGGTATCGCGACGCGCGGACGCGCGAGAGGTGCCCACCCTCTTCCACAACCCAGCGAAAGAACAACCGATGGGAAAATGTGTCCCATTTGCACATGTCCCTGAACGAGCCGACGTGGAGGACCATGGGAAGGCGTAGCAGCAGAAGGCAGGCCAGGGTGAGCAGAAGGATGAACATCACTGAGGGCGGAAGCCGACTCGCAAATCTTCGGCGAAGGCACGGTAGTTTGCGGATGCCGAGAATTGCTTCCGTTGCGTCTGCATCGCGACTCGTCGTCGTTCGGAATTACGTGGATCAAATGTATCGATGATCCGGGCGGCTTCGGCGGCCTTGAAATGTTTTGGAAGTAACCAACCGTTGTGTGTTCCGATGACTTCGGCGTGGCCGCCGACTGCCGTTGCTATCGCGGGAATGCCGAAGGACAGCGCTTCGAGCAGACTGACACTTAAGCCTTCCCGTTCGCTCACCGAGCAGAAGAGATCGGTGTGTTCGTGGCGGAGCAGGTGCAGGACGTCGGCATGGGGGATGTGACCCGTGAAGCGCGCGGTGATGTGCGAAGGGAGATGCGCGGCAGCCCGTCGCAGAGCCGGAAGGCCCTTTCCGTCGCCGATGTGTGTCCAGAGGACGCGTCGTTGTACGAGGCGGAGCGCTTGCACAATCCGATCCAGACGTTTGAGGGGAATGACCCGCGCGCAACTCACGATGCGCAGTACGCCATCCGAGGACGGCCGCGCTGAGACATCCTGGTCCGCAACACCGAGATAGCGCGTCTCAATGCGGCCTTTCCACTGCGGAACTTGCTGCCGCAGAAAGCGCGTTCCTGCCTGAGAACAGGGAAAAACGCGATCAAGCCCACCGACGATCTGGGAGCGGAACGGCAGATGCCAGACGCGCATGTGCCCGGGATAGAGGTCGTACCCGTGCGCGCGGGCGATCGTCGTGAGGTGCGGCGCGCGTTTTTTGAGGAACGTGGCAGCGAGCGCTCCCTGCATCAGCCAGTACGAGTAGACCACGTCGATGGAAGACAGAGGAAGCGCGTCGGCGACGACGTCGGCGAGCTGAGCGGCTTGCTCCCGAAAGCGGAGGAGGTGGTACGGCGTCCAGAACGGAAGGCAGCGCAACGATTCGAAGAGGAGCGATGGAGAAGAGAGCGCGCGCAATCGTCGCCCGTTCGCGGTGATACTCCGGTGCATCGCGGCTCGTCGCCGGTGCGCCTCTCGCGTGAGGTCGGCGCGGACAGAGACGTTGCCGGGAACTGGGCGTGTTTCCTCTTGCAGCGGGAGGAAGACCGGAACAATGGTGACGTGTTCGAACGCCGTGGCCAGGACGGGCAATTCCTCCTCGATGAACTCCTCACCGGGGGTGTACGGGTATCGTGCCGTGAGGAAGAGCAGATGCATGTTCTGGGATGGAACGTCGGTAATCTATCACAGGGCAGCGACGATCCACTATCGTACGGAGAACGCTGATCACCTCCTCCGCCTGCGCATCGGTCAGTTCCGGATAGAGTGTCAGCCCAAGCGTTTCGCGCGCAGCACGTTCGCTCTCCGGACAATCGCTTCCCCGGTACCCGAGATCGGCGGACACGGGGTTGCGCCTGAGCGGCGGATGGCGCCCGCAGTCGCGACGGACGCATCATCCGCAATGCATCGCGCTCGACGGATCTGGATGTGTTCGAGCGCGTATCCCTCGAATCGGTTCTGGGCTGAAGCTGCGTGTTTCAGGCGAAGGCGCCGATCATGCGCCGGAAGGTATTCTGTGCCAGCAACAGCGCGATGATCAGGTAGACGGCGCAGCCCGTCGCCGCGCTGAGTACCAGTGGGAGAGAGAGAGTCGCGGCGGGATCGGGGACCGGGCGGGTGAGGACGATGGCGGAAGCCATGGCGATGCCCGCGGCGACCATCGGCCACAGGGAACGGAGATAGGGGATGACGGACATGCCGGTCAGTTTGCGGACGAGGAAGAACGCAGGCACCGCGGCGCACACGTTGACGATCACCATCACCCATGCGACGGCGACCACGCTCCACCGGGCGGTGAGGAGCATGCCCGTGATCATCGCGATCAACACGAACAGGCTGAGGAACAGGTTCCACGAAGGCTTGCCGAAGGCGAGGATCAGCGGACTTAAGAAGTACGTGGCGGGGTAGACGAACCCGAGCAGCGCGAGCACGCGCACGAGCGGGACAGAGGGCATCCACTGCGCACCGAAGAAGAGCGTGATGAGCTGCGGCGCGAACAGCATCAGGATGACGCTGATCGGAATGGCGACGAAATAGGCGAGCGGTGTTGCCGTCATGATGGCACTGCGGGTGCGGGAAAGATCGGATTGCAGCTGCGCGAAGACCGGCAGCGACACGGAGGAAATGGTCGCACAGAACACCGTGAAGGTGTTGATGCAGATGCGCTGCGCGAGATCGTAGAATCCGAGCGCCACGGGTCCGAAGAGCGTGGCGACCAGCAGGCGGTCGATGGAGGTGCTCCAGTAGCGCACGAAGAGGTCCGCCCAGGAGCCGCAGGCGAAGGACAGGTCCCGTCTGATCCCCGTCAGGGAGAACCGGCCGTGCGGCCGCCACGGTTCGCATGCTGCGTAGGACACCAGCATGACCACAGCGTAGACGAGGTACTGGGCGATCAGACTCGTCAGACTCCATCCTGCCCAGGCGAGCGGAATGGCGACGCACCCGCCCGTCGTGAGGGCGAGCAGCGATGCGAACGCGATGTGCTTGAAGCGCATTTTGCGGAGCAGCAGCGCGTACGGCACCCCTCCCAACGCGTAGAGCAGCGCCAACGGGGACATCGCGAGGAATGTGCGCAGGATATCCGTGGATCCGTTGAGCAGCATACCGGCCTCCGCGGTCAGCGCGATGCCTGCAGTCAGGACGCCGCCGATCAGGACCTGCATCCAGAAGATGCTCTCGATGCGCGTGTGATCGAGCTCGGGCGAACGGACGATGACGAGAATGAGTCCTCCGTTCAGGAGCGACTGGAGCAGGAAGAAGAAGAGGTTGGCGAAGGCGATGACGCCGAACGTGTAGGGCGTGATCAGTCTGGCGAGGAAGACGAAAATCACCAGCTGCATGATTTTCATGCATACCTGGCTTCCGGTGGTCCAGAACGCGCCGAGGAGCGATTGTTTTCCGATCGAATCCCCCATGACCGTCACTCTATCAGAAAGCGCATGGGGACACAGAGCGTCGGATGCATGTCAGGGACGCATGATGGTGACTACTGCCAGAACGTGACAGGCGCTCGCCGCCAGCACCATCAGATGCCACGCGGTGTGCGCGAGAAATTTGTCACTGATGAAGAAGAGCACGCCGGCCGAGTAGAGGATGCCTCCGGCGAGAAGCCAGGCGATTCCGGCTGCGGGCAGAGCGTGCACGGCGGGGACAATCGCGATCACGACCAGCCATCCCATGAGGAGGTAGACGACGCTCGTGAGCAGCGGGAACTTCCGCACCGAGACCGTGACGAGCAGGATGCCGATGAGAGCAAGTCCCCAGATCACCCCGAACAGACTCCAGCCCCATCCTCCGCGCAGCGCTATGAGGGTGAAGGGCGTGTACGTTCCCGCAATGAGCAGGTAGATCGCCGCGCGGTCGATGAGCTGCAGAACGGAGCCGGCCTTCGTGCTCCACAGACTGTGGTACAGCGTCGATGCGCAGTAGAGCGCGATCAATGTTGATCCGTAGAGGCTGACACTCACGACCTGCCAGGCGCTTCCGGTGCCGGCTGCGCGGATGACGAGGAGTACGAGTGCCGTGACGCTCAGACCGAATCCAATCGCATGAGTGATGCTGTTGGCCGCTTCCTCAAGAACGCGCTTCCGCATGAACGCACAGTGTACGGCGACGGTCGTCTTACGGCAATGGGGGAAACCTGCTCCGGCTCCACCGTGCCAGCCGGAGGCGTTCCTGTTGTCACACAATGGTTCCCCTTGTCCGAGCAGATGGCGATGGAGAAGCGGTGTGAGTCGTGACCGCCGTTATCGCTGGAGGGAACGCGGGAAGATTAAGGTGAACGTGGTGCCTGTGTTTTCTGTGGACGCGCACGTGATTTCTCCGCCGAGAATGTTCGTCAGCGTGCGAACGAGGTAGAGGCCCAGCCCCGTTCCGTTCGGCACTTTTTCGACGGCATTCGTCGCACGGAAGAATTTGGTGAAGAGACGATCCTGCTGGTCTGCGGGAATGCCCCAGCCGTTGTCGGTCACGGTGATCCTGATCTGCTCCCCCTCCTGTGCAGCTCTCAGGGTGATCGTGCCCTGTTCCGGCGTGTACTTGATGGCGTTGGAGAGCAGGTTTGCGAGAATTTCGCGGAGCATGGTGACGTCGCTCGAGAGCGGGAGGCGTGTATCGCAGATTATTGTGAAGGTCTGGTGCCGCGCCTCCAGTCCCGCATGGAATTCCCTCTGGAGTTCCTGAAACAGCGTTTCCAACAGAACGGACTCCCGGCGCATCGGCACGTCCCCTTCCTCCAGTCGCGTGATCCGGAGCATCACTGCGATGGATTCGCCCATCTGGCTTGAGGCTTTCTGAATGGTGGCGAGCAGGTTCTGCTGTTCTGCGGTGAGCGGCCTCGTCTCCTGCAGCATCTCCAGTC
>CAZVLZ010000022.1:10555-16949 GCA_964628345.1 uncultured Candidatus Peribacteria bacterium
GGTGAGGGGATTCTGCAACTGGTGCGAGGCCAGCGCGATGAATTCCGTCTTCGCCCGTTCCGCACGCAAGCGGAAGGTGATGTCCAGCTCGTGGCCGACGAAATAACGTATGTCGTCCCCCTCTTTCACAGGATAGACCCGCAGCTCGGCGTTGTACTCGGATCCGTCTTTCCGGCGGTTGATGATCTTGTCCGATTGAAACTGCTGTCCCTGTCGGATGGTCTGCCACAGGCGCGCGTATTCCTCACTGGGGGTTTTGCCGCTCTGCGAGAGTCGGGGATTTTGTCCCATCACCTCCTGCTCCGTGTATCCCGTCAGTTTTTCCCAGGCGGGGTTCACGTACAGAATTTTGGGTTCGGTGGTCGTGATGATGGTGGGGATACTCGACGCCTCCGCTGCCGCCATGAATTTCCACGTGTTGGCGGTTTCCCGCTTCAGCTGTTCTTGGGATCGGCGCAGCTCCTCTTCTATTTTTCTGCATTGCTGCAGGCGTTCCTCCAGTGATGGGGGCTGCCGGTTGCCGGAAGTGTCCGGAGACGCCATAATTAAGTATTATACAATAAAAATACGAATAAGTCATTATGCGGTGCGGGGATGTGGATGTGTCCCGTTTACAGAACGCTGTGCGTCTTACGGCAATGGGGAAACCTGCTCCAGGTCCGCCGCAGACGCCGCACGCATCGTTCCGTTCTTCGCTTCCAGCTGCGTGTCATCCGGAAGCCGGAAGGCATTGAAGATCTGGAAGACCAGGAAACATCCGTACAGTGAGAGCAGGATGGCGCCCTCCGTGCGCGAGAGCGTCTCCTTTGTCCGTGCGAAGAGGAAGAAGAGCGTCAGGCCGATGGCGGAAATGGCACAGGTCAGCACCGCCTCGCTCATCACAATCGAGAACGTGCCGTTGGCGATCGCGAGCAGGCCGAAGATGAGTGTATTGGCCGCCGCGGATCCCATGTAGTCGCCGAAGGCGATATCCTTGTGGCGGCCCAGCACGCACCGCACGGCGATGACGAGCTCGGGGAAATTCGTTCCGATGGAGAGCAGCAGCAGCCCGACGAACGAGACGGGGATCGAGAAGAGGCGCGCGAAGTATGCCGACTCATCCACCAGCACGTTGCCGGCAATGAAAATGAACACCGCTCCCGCAGCGATTTTGACGATGTCCATGGCAGTCGCATACCGTGTGCTGATTAAATTCGCTTTCGTCTCGCGCAGTGCCTCGGTGACCGTTTCGTGCGCGGGGACTTTTTTGCGGATGCGCAGGATGAGGATGCCGTAGAGGAATAACATGAGGGCACCCTCGTACGGCGCGATGGTTCCGTCGAGCGCGAACAGTGCGGGCAGCAGAACGACGAACAGGAGGAGTGCGACCGTGCTGGGCAGGAGCGCCCGTGTCATCGGGATGCCGTTCCCCAGCACCGCCAGCAGCGGGATGATGAAGAGCATGATGACGAGCGACGCGCCCATCAGGTTCCCCGCCGAAACTTGCGGGATGCCTTGCAGGGTGGCATTCGTCGCAACCGAAAATTCACTGATAGAGGTGAGGAATCCAAGCACGAAGAACGCCACGGCGAATCCCGGTTTGCGGTACCGTCTGGCCACGTCGTCCGTCGCATCGATCAGGATGCCCGAGAGGAACCAGATGACGCTGGTCGCCAGCAGGAAGGACAGGATGTGTGTGAGAACGGTCATGGGATTAGTCCAATATTGTATTATACAATATAGCTATAGATATGTCTATATCCCGTCATTTCGGAAAATGATGCTGTTTTCTACCTCCTTCTTCGCGGTCCGCGCAATGAACGGAATTGCCGTCGTGCACGGAAAGGAGGGCGGCCAATGTGGCGTTGTTCGAATCGGGGTTCGGAATGCTCCAGGGGAGAGAGCGGGGGACGGGCGGGGAGCGGCGGGGTCGGGGAGCGGCGCAGCGTCGAACGGACCAGCCGCTCAATATCGCGAATGGAGTTTTTTTGGTCAAAGGTGGCAAAAGAGATGGCACGGCCTTCCCTGCCGGCGCGCGCCGTGCGGCCAATGCGGTGCACGTAGTCGTTCGGATCATCGGGCAGATCGAAATTGATCACGACTTCGATGCCCGTGACATCGATGCCGCGCGCGGCGATGTCCGTGGCGACGAGGATGCGGTACCGACCCGTCTTGAATCCCTGCAGCGCCTCGCGCCGTTGGTTGAGTGAGCGATTCGCGTGGATCTCGGCGGCGGTGTAACCCATGATATTCACGGCCCGCGCGATTTTCTTGGCACCGTGCTTCGTGCGGGAGAAGACGAGGATCGATCCATGGTGCTCGTTGAGCAGTGTCTCGAGGAGGGGGAGCTTTTCCATTTTCTGCACGATGAAGAGTTCCTGCTGAATGCCTTTCACAGTCGTGCCGGGAGGCGCGACCTCGATGCGGATGGGCAGCTTCATGTGCGCATTGGCGAGCTTCATGATTTCCGCCGGCATGGTGGCGGAGAAGAGCATGGTCTGCCGCTCGCGGGGCACATGCCGGAATATCGTTTCGATCTGCGGACGGAAGCCCATGTCGAGCATGCGGTCCGCCTCGTCCAGAACGAGAACATTCACCTCCTTGAGCGTGATGGTGCCATGTTCCAGGTGGTCGTTGAGGCGTCCGGGGGTGGCGATGACCACGCGGGGATTGCGGCGGATCGCCTCGCGCTGCAGGTGCATGGAGGCTCCTCCGATGAGGACCGCCGTGCGGATGCCAAGTTGCGGCGCGAATGTCCGCAGCGATTCATCCACCTGCGTCGCGAGCTCGCGCGTCGGTACGATCACGAGTCCGCGGCCGGGTTTCTGCGCCAGACGCTGGAGCATGGGGATGCCGAAAGCGAAGGTCTTGCCCGTTCCCGTTTGCGCGATGCCGACGATATCCTTCCCCTCGATGGCCGGCGGGATCGATTGCTGCTGGATCGGCGTCGGCACCGTGAAACCCCTGCCCGCGAGAATCCCGAGGATCTGCGGTGCAATCCCGAGCGTGAGGAAGCTTGGGGCGGATGGCTGTGGAACAACGTCGGTCATTGCTGTAACTGAGGAAGCTCCATTCTAGACCTCTCTGCAGCAATTCCCTACGAAAGCGAGGGGAAAATGCAGTGCAGTGCCCCGCTGCTCCGAACGATTCCTTTCGGAGAATCGCCCATTTGCCGCTCAAGAAAGAAGGGCTTTTGATTGAATAATTCGCCGAATAAACCTAGTATAGCGCTCTTCAGCGTTCTTCCCCCTCTTCCCATACCTGCTTCTCTGACCACAGCGTGCAAGGTTCGTGGATGTCGCTGCCCCACGCACGGCAGATCGTTCTGCCACAAGCATGCGAAGGCCGGCGGGGAGAACGGTATCGTGTTCACCGCGGAGCAGAGAACGCACATGCGATCGCTCTGTTGCGATGCCGCCTGCACGGCGGGGGCGCAGCACGAGTGCGGCAACCAGTACTGCAAAAAATGCAAAGAGCCGTGTTGCTGGCATGCGTGAGCGGAGCCACGCTCCCCGTCGTTACAACTTGCGTATGCCGAATGCCCGGATGGTTTCGTCGCGGAGTTCGCCGATGATCAGGACGGTATCGCCCGATCCGATCTGCGGTTCCTGGGGCAGGCGGACGCCGGGGGCCAGTTCCACCGGCAGGAGGCGTTGATCCGGGCTGCGCAGGACAAAGGAACGCGCAACGGCGCCGACAGCGGTACCCTGAAAGACATTGTGAAATCTCCAGGCCCCGTATCCGCGCAGGAAGGATTCCGCCAGACGATCGTCCCTGGGCGGGGGCGGCGGGTGCAACCGACGGAAGGGCGGCAGAAAGCTGACGAAGAATCCGCTGAGCAGGCTGAATATCAGCAGGCCAAGCGAGAGCGACAGCAGCGAATGGCGGCGACAGGCGGCAAAGTGGTGCAGCAGGAACGCAAGCGCCATCGCCAGGAGAATGACGGCGAGAAGCGGAAACCACGGGAACGATTGCCAGAAGACGACGATGCCGAGAAAACCGAATCCCGGCAACAGCCAGAAGCCGCTGGCGTGCAGAATTTCGAAGAGGAATCCTGCGATCAGCACGGATGCGACGGAGCACAGAACGATGCCGGCGACGGTGACGATGCTGCGGAGTTTCATGGTGGGGAGGGGAAGTGTGCACCGGGGATCTATGCGCCCAGAAGGGAAGCGAGACCGTAGGTGCCGAGCAGTGCCATGGCGGTATTGAAGACGACATTTCCCAATTCCAGCGGAATCATCACGCGCCGGTACGAATAGTGGGTCAGTCCCAGGGGAATGAGCATCCAGTCATTGGAAACCGGTGACATCGATCCGTAGACGAAGAGCGCGCAGGCCGTCTGCCAGTACGGGCGTCGCATGATCCAGTTCCGAATCCGGTCCATGCGGGCGGTGAGGCGGGTGGGGGCGATGTGTCTGCCGGAGCGGCCCAGAAGATAGGAAACAGTATCGCCGCCGAGCTGCCCGGCACTCGCCGTCAGACCCAGGAGCCATGGATTCACCCCTCCGGCCGCGAACGTCATGATGACCAGATGGTAGGGAACGCTGACGAACACGGACATGCCGCCCAGGAATGCGAGGAGGAGCGTGGCGACGTATCCGTTCTCCGTGCCGATGGCGGCCACGATGTCCGCGGGCGGGAACTGGTAGATGAAAACCGTCCACGTGAGGAACACCAAAAGGGGAATGAAATACAGTGCGGATTTTTTTCGGCGCTGCCGCATGACGTTCATTCTACGGGGTGACATGGCGCGAGGCGAGGGGCTCTGCGTACCGGAAACTCTTTTTCCTGCGGAGCGACGGACAGGAAGTTGGTTAGCCGAAGCGCAAAACCCGAGTTTTCTGTTTTGCTGGAAAGGCCAAGAAAGGCCTCAGAACAGACCGCGAATGATAATGGCTCCACGAACTGGCTCTTTTCGGAACTCAGGAATATTTATCAATCCCTGAAAGGGCTTGATCTAGCCAAGCTCAAAATCGGTGCATCTCAAGCTTACTAACCCCTTCGTCCGCCAGCAGGTATGCGCGGTAAATGGTTTCTGAACGCACGGAGAAGGCTATGTACGAAAGCCTTCTGCTCATGCGTGGCGGGTTTATTCATAAGCTCATAGATAACGTAGGACATAATCATTTTCTGCAATGATTCAATCTCCTTGGAGGCGATTCGACTGATTGCCGCAAATTTTCTTGCTCGCTTTTCAGGAGGAAGTGTCTCAAGTGCATTTAAGGCTAATGATTCTTTCTCCAATGCCTCGGAAGTACGAGCCTCCTGAACGAGGATGATTTTTTTCAGCATGACCATCGGATCGAAGTGTTTACCCGAGAATCGAGCATACAGATCGAGGGTAGTAGAAAACTCTTCGTTTTCGCCGCTCATGCCAGCCATGACCTCGTCTTTGAATCTGATGATCTGCTGCAAGAGTGTGTTATCTGATATGAGTGCAGGGCTGAATCGTTCAGGGTCTTTCCTACGTAAGAAACTTCTGATGTTTTTGGCTGTCTCTCCTGCAAGAATCATCTCAACCACAGGAATGAGCTTCGGAGAGGAACGGAGAAGTAAATGCCGTTTTGCCATCTGCTCCTGTATCTCACCTCGTACCTTGGACTCAAGGTGCTCCCACTCCTCGCCCATCGTCTCCTCGATATCTCGGCGCAGTTTGCGTCGTTTCCTGCTCACGCCTTTATAGTCGCGTTTTATGACTCCGCGATGGTCAAGAGGCCTCAATGGATCGATACTGCGTTTCATGGCACAGGCGGGGGATGTGAGCCGTAATAGAGGCTCTTTTTAGAAGTGACGACCCGCTGACCCGCTTACACCGTAGCGAAAAAATCAAAATCAAGCCAGTGACAAAGATTATGACAATCCACTTTTTTCCATCTTGAGCTGCGTTCTTCGACGCACAGTTCTACGATCTAGGTCATAAATGAGTGTTCTTTGGTACACTACTTTGCAGTGTCCTTTCTCTCATCAGTCTTCGGGTCTCGTCAGAAACCTCCCTCCAGAGAAGCATTGTGCCCGTATTGCAATGCTGATCTGAGTAAAATCCCAGGACGGAAGACAAAATGCCCTTCTTGCGGCAAATATATTTACGTCAGAACCACCCAGAAATTGTTTCCATCAACCCTTCTCACGGAGGCTCAGGCTTTCGCAGCGGATGCCGTGAAGGAGGCAGAGTACCTAGGCATCACTGCGGAAGACTATAAGCGCGTTAGCGAGAATCTCTCCAAAAAAATGCCTCCGCGCCCCGCAGATGTCATGTGGTCTGTGTATCAGGAACATACGCGTAAGTTGATAATGGAAGGAAGGCTTCAAGATTTGAAGATGACCTATTACCAAATGGCCTTGTTTCTCAGTAAAGAAGGGAGAGATTTTTCCCATGTTCTCAGTGAGGCGAACAGGTGCGAGCTGATGAATT
>CAZVLZ010000023.1:0-9919 GCA_964628345.1 uncultured Candidatus Peribacteria bacterium
TATTTGTTATACAAAAACCTGCTGCCGGGTGATCTGGTGCCAGCTGCAACGAAAATGCCACGCAGGTCCGATGGCAGGTATCCGTTCGCGCCGAACATGGTGCAGCAGAGTCTCTTGAACGTGACGAAGTATTTGGACCCGACTAGACCCGAAGATGTTCCACCAGTTCACAACGAAGAGTCTTCCGCATAGAATGTCTCTATTCTGTTTTCAGTATGACCCCCAACCACAAGCTCAAAATCGGCGTGATGGGATCGGCCTCCGGGCCGCAGATTTCCGACCCCCATGCGCGCGAGATGGCCAGAAAACTCGGGCAGGAGATCGGCAAGCGCGGTTACATTTTCATCAATGGCGCCTGCCCGGGCCTGCCGCACGATGCCCTGCTCGCGGCCAAAGAAGCGGGGGCATTCACGCTGGGCATCTCGCCGGCGTTCTCGGAGTACGAACACGTGAACGAGTACCACTCGCCGCTGGATAGCGACATGCTCATCTACACCGGGCAGGGATTCATGGAGCGCGACGTGGTGAACATCCGTTCCTCCGATGGGGTGATCTTCATCTCCGGCGGCATCGGTACCTTGAATGAGCTCACCATCGCCTACGACGAAGGTCGTCCGATGGGTATCCTCACCAATACCGGTGGCATCAGTAACGCGGTCAAAAGCATCATCACCGATCTGTGCCTGCGTTCGATCCCGCCGAATATGGTGTTTGACGACGATCCCGCAGCGCTCTTGGACAAACTGGAGGTCGCCATCCGCGCGTTCCCGCTCCCCATTCACGAGGACGGCCGCATCATCGACAGGCCGGAGGGCAGGCGCGAAGCGCCGCCGCATCTGCAGGAGAGAAGGCCGGGGTGAGGGGATTCGGGAATAGGACATCGGACAAGGGGTGATTTTGCATTTTCCGAAGTCTTAATTCCGATTCCCGATTCCCGCTTTTGTGATCCACCGCACCGGAGCACCCGTGAAGTCGAACATCGAGCGGAGCCTGTTTTCGAGAAACCGGAGTTCCGTCGGACGAATGTCCCGCGGGTTTTTGACGAAGAGCACGAATGTCGGCGGCACGTCCTCGGCCTGGGTTACGTGTTTGGTCTTGCTGAGGACCCGGAGGGGCTGCCCGTAGACGGCATCCGTGAACCAGCGGTGCAGTTCCTTCGTCGGGATGCGTCGCAGACGACTGCGCTGCACCTGCGCAATGAGAGGAAAAACCTTCAGGAGTCCGTCACGCGTAGAGGCGGAACAGGGGAGCAGGGGGGCGAAGCGGCAGAAAGAGAGGGATTGCTCCACCTCTGCGATCTTCGCTGTGCGCGCCTCGCTCTTGAGCGTGTCGATCTTGTTGAGGAGCAGAATGAGTCCTTTGCCTGCTTCCACTGCGAGAGAGGCCAAACGCTGATCCTGATGGCTCACGGGTTCCGTCGCCGAGAGCACCAGCAGCGCCACGTCGCACTGTTCCAGCGCCTGGATGCTCCGCAGGACCGCGTAGTGCTCAATGCCTTCGTCCACTTTGGTTCTGCGCCGGATGCCGGCCGTGTCGATGAAGAGGAATTCCTGTTCATTGAAGCGGATGACCGTGTCGACCGCGTCTCGGGTGGTGCCGGGGATATCCGACACGAGCATGGGCGAGACGGCGCGCTGCGGATCGGACATGAAGGCGTTGATGAGCGAACTCTTGCCCACATTGGGCTTGCCGATGACGGCGACCTTGGGCGGATCGGATGCATGCGCTTTCGCCTGCTTCTTGAAGTGCAGTTTTTTCAGTTCCTTCGTGATCGCAGAGAGCAGCTCCTCCGTGCCGATGGCGTGCGGGGCGCTGACGGGGATGACGGTGTCCGAAATGCCGAGTGCGAGATACTCCACCAATTGTCCCTCGATCGTGGCCGGATTGTCGCACTTGGTCGGCACGAGGATCACGGGCACGTGGCGGCGGCGGTTGCGGCGCAGCAGATCGATGATCGTGTGGTCGCTCTTCGTCAGCTCCTCACGGCTGTTGATGGTGAACAGGATCAAGTCGGCATTCTCCAGTGCCAGGAGCGACTGCCGGTGCACGTCCGCCTCGAATCCTTTGTCGTCTGTTCCGCCGCCCATGCCACCGGTATCGAGCAGCAGAAAATCCACCGTCTTCGTTTCCATGCGGTGCGCCACATGATCACGGGTGGTTCCTGCCACTGCACTCTCGATGGCGACGCGTCTGCCGACGAGCCGGTTGAAGAGCGTGGATTTGCCCGTATTGGGGCGGCCGATAATGGCGACAGTGGGGAGCTGCGGCACGAGAGAAGTGTACCATGCGCCCTGATTTTCTTGTGTTACATGAGCGGCGCATTTTCAGCTGAGATATTCTCAGTCTTCATCCTCCTCACCGTCGCTCCAGAGTCCGTAGGGATCACGGTCTTTGAGCGTTTTGGGATCCCATTGGGGGATGTCCGTAGGATCCCATTTTTGCACCGGAAGGAAGGATCCGAAGGAAGGACGCGTTGCGGCCGGGCGTGGTATGGTCAGGACGGCGGGCGCAAGCCCGACGCGATGCTCCAGCAGGTGACTCTCTTCCTCGTCGTCCGACGGCACGGCTGCCACTGCATGAAGTTGCCGCTTCGCATAGAACGGCGGACTGGAGAAGAGGTTGCGATCGGGAACCGGAAGGAGCAGACGTCTGCGCCTGTGCTCGTGGAGCTTCATGACGAGTTTCTTCACCATGTCCGTTCCGATTCCTTTCCGGCGTTCGCTCTCCTGGACGGCGAACCGCACCATGTGAATGAGTCCATCGTGTAACTCGTAGATCATGAACCCCACGACGCGGTCCTCGACCTCCGCAACCATACCGATGCGGTGGCGGGACACCACATTGTGGCGCAAGACTTTTTCTGGCCATGGGTACTTGAATCCTTCCTCGTCGATCGCGAGCACCTCCGGCAGATCGCGCAGGATCATCCATCGAATATGGATGCGACTCTTCTCCAGCGGCTCAGGTTTGTAGATCGGCTGTTCAGGCATGCGGTTGCGCAAGCTGCCGCGCGTCGCGCGGATCAGAAGATTGGCCGTCCCGCCATCGCTGTGCACGTTCGCGAAGAATGCATGGAGACGATCGAAGGGATCCTTATTGGAGGAAGGTTGGTTCAGCTCCGAGAGCTCATGCTGAAGATCCTGAGAGAGATCGGCGAGGTCCGCGCGGTCGTTTCTGTCCATCCACGGTTGCAGCGAGGGTTCCGTGAGAATGCGTGCGATATGGCGTGTACATCGGTGAATCGCGTCACTGACCGTCCCGGCGACGTCCGTTGCAGTGCTGTCTCTCTCTTCCGCGGAAGAGATGCCGGTGAAGCAGTAGTGTGCCAAGCTGTCCGCGCAGCGGGCCGCCTGCTCCAAGAGCAGAATATTTTCCGGCGAGAGATGAGGCTCTGTTCCCATAGGCCCGTATTGAAGGTAGCAGTCTATGACAGACATATCGTGGCGCAAGAGGGTGTGAGAGGTTTTGTCAAAAACGTTGAAGAGGAGCCTTTCTTTGGAGGAAAACCGAAAGTCCGGGCGCGAGAGACTACGGAATACGGGCGGAAGCTTTCGTTGTCAATCGGAGGGCGGTATCGATGTCTTCATCGGAGCGCCGTTCAAAGAGGAGGGTGTCTTCGCCGTTCTCCGTGTTGGCGGGGATGCGGGCGATGGCAGTGCATCCTCTGTGCTGGATGAATGCGAGTCCGTTCTTAGCGGTTTCTGGCACGGTGAAGAGGAGGCGTCGTCTTCTGGGGTATTCCCTTCGTATTTTTTCCAGGAGTTTTCCGAACATCTTCGAACCGATGCCCTGCTTGCGTTCCGCGGGGTCGACTGCAAAACGTGGCACGTAAAGGGTGTGTGTATAGCACTCGGCAATGAGGGATCCGATGGGACGCCCATCGCGTACAGTCGCCCAGAACAAGCAATCATTGTCCTTGGCACTTCTGTAATCAAGCGCACGCCACGGGTGGGCGAAACTTTTCTCGTCAATAGTGAGGAGTGCACCGAGATCCCTGTTGGTGGTCATACTCACATGTCCGGGGGCAACGAGGTCTTTGGACGTGGATGCAGGACATTCCTCGTACGTTGATCGATGGCGCAGGTTCCCGATTGTGCCCCGCAAGAGCACACCGGCCATCCTCAGGTCGCCGCGCGTGCTGGCGAAAATATCGCGATACGCTCCCCATCTGTTCTTTCGGTAGCCCTCGGCTCCGATCTTCCGCTCGACGAACGTTTCGAATGATCCGAATGTCTGGAAGAGGGCGTACAGGTCCGCCCGATCGCTGCCATCCATCCATGGTTGGAGGTGAGGGTCGGCGAGAATGGCGTGCAGAGTGTTTCGAAAACCGTCGAGGCCTTTGTCGATCAGGGAAATAATCTTTTGGGGTGAGCCGTGCCGTTCCCGTGCTGACGCATACGTTTCTTCGCACTGCTCTTCCATGCGCGCAGCGACGCTCGCCGCCTCTCTGAGGTGCTGCGCGCTTCTTGGGTAGAGCGAGTGTTCGTCATCCATGGGAGTTCTATGAGGAAGCAAGTCTAGGAAGGTGTGGGTGGCACGTAAGATCGTTGGCTCACTCGGGTCTGTAGCGGTATTCCATCAGATAGGCGTCTTCCGCAGTGTCTTCATAGAAGTCGCGCAGAGCGGAAATGGCTCGAAAGCCGTTCTTCCTGAAGCAGAGCTGCGCGACGACATTGCTCTCGCGGACTTCGAGCGTGAGACGGGAGCGGCGTTGGGAAGACATTTTTTTGATGAGTTTTGCGATCATCTGGGTGGCCACCCCGCGACTGCGCTCTCCGGACGCGACCGCGAAGTTGTGAACGTGGATGCGCATCTTGCTCAACTCGTAAATCATGAATCCCACGACCCGATCATCGTGCTCCGCGACCAAGCCGATGCAATTGCGCTGTTTCAAACACCGGTCGAAATCCTCCTCCAGCCAGGGGAATTCGAAGCTCTCCGCTTCGATGCCGAGAACTTCGGGCTTGTCCCTGCGGCTCATCCAGCGCACATGGACGCGCACGACCTCTTTCCGTTCCGCGCTTGCCGGGCGCGTCATCGTCGTCGGACGGAAGCACGTTTGGGCGATGAGTGAATCCACTTCTCGCAAGAGTTCCTGGAGACCTTCCAAGGGTTGTTTCTGCCGCAGGGATGGCAGGAGGCGGATGAGCGTTTCTCGCTTCTGCCCTTCAGGATCGTTGTTCGCATCGAAAAAGGATATTTCGAGGAGAGCGCGGATGCGCCGTTCCAGTTCCTGTTGCACATGGAAGATCCTTTCGTGTTGTTCATGTGATTGTTGTGAGAGACGATGGTAGGCGGCTTCCGCACGCTGGAGCATTTCGTGTGCCTGGTTACGGGTGGCGGGCTTCTTCCCGCTGTCGTCATCCCACGCAATCTCTTCTTCGGTTTCCTCTCCCTCGAGAGGCAGATCCCTCAGGCAAGCCGCAGCGGTTTGCGCCTGTGCGACGGCGTCCTTCCCGCAACTGTTGAGGGACACGATCAGGAAGACGGACTCGCGTATGGCATCGGTGGTTTCTTTGATCCAGATTCTGGCCGCATCCGGTTGGTGCGGAACATGCGGCAACGGTTCCTCATCAGGGTGGACAGCGCATCGGTGCGGCGTTTCCTGCGACGGCGTTTTCCGCCGTTCATAGAACGGCGGCGGCGGAGGAGGAGCCGAGATCGGATCCCGTGTGATGAGGACGATGGGGGAAGCCAGATTGTCGTTGAGGACATCCGCTACGTGCTGTATTTCATTTTCAAAAGCTGCGAGGGAGAGGGGTTGGGACAGACGCTTGATGCATTCTTCCATGTCTGCGGGATTTCGATACGAGTCCTTGGCAAGCAGGGAGGAGAGGGCGTTCAGGAGTCGATGTTGCGCTTGCTGCAGCTGTACGTTCATCGTGCGTAATCGCTGCAGGAGAGCGGGATAGGCTTTTTCCGCATGCTGGATTTGCATGTACGCGGCATCGCGTTCGTCCACGTCGTCCAGAGAGATTCGGGTCAGCAGATCGGCGTGATCATGCATGGAAATCTGGACGGCGCCGCACTGCTCCGTGAGTGAGTCACACTGGAGGACGAGATCGTTGGCGCGATACAGGACGGACCGAATACCGGTCTCATCCGACAGATCGAATGAAGACGCAGTCGCGGAAAGGTCATCCCTACTATCGGTACACAATGCCGTTTCCATTGCGAATGTTCTATACCTAAATCTCATAAACGCAAGGAAGTTCCAATATGCCTTCCATGCTTGTAAAAGCGGCTCTCTGGGGGCTATAGTTGCGTTGTGAGTGATCCCTATAATCCCGTCACCATCGAAGCCAAGTGGCAGCAGAAGTGGGAGGAGGCCAAAATCTTCGAGACAGACCTCAAGAAGGCGAAAGATCCGTACTACGCACTCGTGATGTTCCCGTACCCGAGCGGCGATAAATTGCACGTAGGGCACTGGTACAACTTCGCCCCGGCCGACAGTTACGCACGCTACATGCGGATGAAGGGCAAGGACGTGATGGAGCCGATGGGGTTCGATGCATTTGGTCTTCCGGCCGAGAACTACGCCATCAAGAGCGGCATCCACCCCGATACCTCCACGCGCTCGAACGTGCAGACGATGGTGAAGCAGCTGCGGCGCATGGGATGCATGTACGACTGGAGCAAGATGGTGAATACGTCGACCCCCGAATACTACCGCTGGACGCAGTGGCTTTTTCTGCAGATGTACGAACACAAGATCGCCTACAAGAAAGAAGCCCCCGTGAATTTTTGTCCCAACTGTCAGACGGTGCTGGCCAATGAACAGGCGCAGGATGGCACGTGCGAGCGTTGCGGGACCACAGTGATCCAGAAAAATCTTAGCCAGTGGTTTTGGAAGATTACCGATTATGCCGAGCGATTGCGTGCCGGATTGTATGATCTCGAATGGCCCGAGAAGACGAAGACCATGCAGGAAAACTGGATCGGGAGAAGTGAAGGTGCCGAGATTACTTTTGATCTCGTGGGGTATGTGGAAAAATTGACAGTCTTCACCACGCGCCCCGACACGCTCTTCGGTGCGACGTACATGGTGCTCGCCCCCGAGCATCCGCTCGTAGAGCAGATTACGCCCAAGGATCGCTGGGGCGCGGTGAAGGCGTACCGCGAACAGGTGGCCAAGAAGACGGAGATGGAGCGCACCGATCTGGCCAAGGTGAAGACGGGAGAGTCGACGGGGGCTTTTGCGATCAATCCCGCGACGGGCGAGCAGATTCCGATTTGGATTGCGGATTATGTGCTCATGACATACGGCACGGGCGCGATCATGGCTGTCCCCGCGCACGATGAACGGGATTTTGATTTTGCATGTCAGTTTGAATTGCCGATCAAACTTGTCATTGATCCCGATAGGGATATGCCAAACTTTGCATCCCATGTGCATCCAAATGCCTCTGTCATCATTTCCGAAGGGAAGAGACTCAGCGACGCCCAAAAGGAATGGGATCAGAAATGTCTCAGTAGCATTCTGGAAGGGAAGAAATGTTGGACTGGTCCGGGCAAAACAATCAATTCCAGTTTCCTGAATGGGATGGATGTCGACGAAGCCAAGAAGCGCATGATCGCGTGGCTGGAGGACAAAGAGAAGGGGAGGGCAAAAACGACGTACAGGCTTCGCGATTGGCTGATCAGCCGCCAGCGCTACTGGGGCGCGCCGATTCCCGTCGTCTATGATCCGGACGGAAAACCGCATCCTATCCCAGAGAAGCATCTGCCGTGGCTGCTGCCGACCGATGTGGAATTCAAACCAACGGGGAAATCTCCTCTCGCCGAAAGCAAGGAATTCATCAGGCGCACAGAGAAGATCTTTGGCAAGGGCTGGACGCCCGAATTCGATACGATGGATACCTTCGTCTGCTCAAGCTACTACTATCTGCGCTATCTCGCGGAAGGCGATGAGAAACGTCTCGTCGATCCGACGATCGAGAAAAAGTGGATGCCGGTCAGTATGTACATCGGCGGACCGGAACACGCGTGCATGCACCTGATCTACGCACGATTCGTCCAGATGACCCTCAAGGATTTTGGCTTTGTATCGCACGAAGAGCCGTTCAAAAAATTAGTTCATCAAGGCCTCATCACCCACAAGGGGGCCAAGATGAGTAAGAGCAAGGGCAACGTGGTGAGTCCGGATGCGTTCATCGAGCGGCACGGGTCCGACGTTTTCCGCATGTACCTGATGTTCATGGGTCCCTTCACCGATGGCGGTGACTGGAATGATACGGGGATCAAAGGGATTGACCGCTTCGTGAAGCGCATGCATGCCCTCTGTACTACAAAGGTGAATAAAAAAATTGATCAACACGAGGTTATCGCCGGGTTGCATCGCACGATCAGGAAGGTCACGGAAGATATCGAAGCGCTCCATTTCAACACCGCCATCTCCGCTCTCATGGAATTCCTCAATTTGTGCGAAGAGGAAGGGGGAGTGAGCAGTGAAACGGCAAAGACTACCGTCCTGCTGCTCGCCCCGCTCGCCCCGCACCTCGCCGAAGAGCTGTGGGAATCTCTCGGCGGCAAAGGATTCGTCATCGAGCAGAAGTGGCCGGCGTTCGATCCCGCGCTCATTCGTTCCGCCACGGTGGTGATCGCCATTCAGGTCAACGGCAAACTGCGCGGCGAGATCGAAGTGGATGCCGATGCGCCGAAGGAAGAGGTGCTGCAGAAGGCCAAGGCGCATGCCAACGTGCAGAAGTTTCTGGAGGGGAAGCCTCCGAAGAAGGAAATCTACGTCGCAGGCAAGCTGGTCAGCCTGGTCGTCTAGTACGCGGGCACCGGTTTTCCCATCCGATCGCGGTAGAGATCAGGGTCGATCGTGCGCTCGAAGCAGACCCGCCCCGCCCCGTGATCCCAGAAATCCATGCCGCCCGGTTTCATTGCATAGGCATCACGGTTCTTATTCGCTGACTCCGACGTCGTGTCGAATGTGGCGCAGAGCGAGAACGTGAGGGCGCCAAGGCGTTCATACCCATACGGCTCGCGCGTGTCGGGATCTATGGGGAGCACGAAGCCCGTGAGAGGGCTCTGCACCTCGTCGAGCGATTCCGGCAGTGCGGTCTTGGCGATCCAGAACTCGGTGACCTGATACTGAATCTGCTGAAGATCGCTGAGGCGTTGCTCGTCGAAGCGCACGCGCCGCTGCTCGAAGGGCGAGCCGCTCAGCAAGAACCCGGCGACGATGACGAGCGTGACGATGCCCGAGAGGCCCCAGCTGACGGTGCGGTTGCCGGAGGTCGGCTGGAAGCTCGTCCGGCGCACATCCCACATCTCGTAGCCAAACACCAGGCCGGCAACGAGTCCGACGGCAAGGATCTTCAAAAGGAAGCGGACGGTGAGATCTCCGTTGAGGAAATTGAAGAGGAGCGTGATGAGATCGCCGATGACCACGAGCGCAGCGACGAACACCGTGAGGTACAGCAGCCACTTGCGGATGCGGTACTCGCCCTTCTCGGGGTACCTCGCAAGGTCAGCGTGCAGAAAGCGCGTGGTGAATGCGAAGACGGGAAACAAGATCGTGAGCATGGCTGCCCCCCAGCGAATGGAGGCGCGCACCCCCATGGCGTAGTCGAGCGGGTCGGGGAAGGCGAGATTGATGAACTGGAAGAGCAGCATCAGGCCGCTGATCACGCTCACGTAGAGCGTGACCGTGGCGAGCAGGGTGAGGAAGAAATCGCGCGGATAGGTGTGAGAGTCGGACATGAGAGGAAGGGGGAAATCACTGAACAGTGTACACGGTTCGTGTCACGAAGGCACCCACAATCACGCCGCCCCACGCGTGATGCCGAATGATGCGAAATCGGCTCGCGGAGAAGCGTGACCCCGTTCGGCCACGACCATCTTCTCGAGATCGAGCAGGGCATTGCGAACAGCCGGATTTTCCAGACATGCACTCATGACTTCTTCCGGG
>CAZVLZ010000023.1:9981-16714 GCA_964628345.1 uncultured Candidatus Peribacteria bacterium
CACTCGCCGCACGGCCGAGGGCATGGTCTACGTGGCGGGCTTGTTCGCGGAATACGGCAATGCGTTCTTCGGACAGTGTTTCGCCAAAGCAACACTTGCGCACGTAGCGCTGGAGGGCGTCGAGACGGCGGAGCACGCAATCCATTGCCCGTTCCCGTTCGTGGTCGTCGGGTGAGTGAATGGAGGGAGTGCTGCGATGCTCCATGGCGGAATTATACACCGCCATTCATGTGCTGAGCCCGTGTCACCACTGCGGCGCGGATGCCGAATCTGTCGAGGGGCGCGGCATGACCCAGGATGTCGTATCCGGCATCGCGGACGAATTGTTCGAAAGAATGACGGGTGAACCGGCGGCGTGTGGCGACGAAGTCGTCTTCGCCCATGCGCCTGCGCCATTTCATCTCCTCCTGGGCCGTGAGGAGTGCGAGCACTTCCATGCGAGAGCGGTTGTGCAGGGTGTAATCCACGATCAGCAGTTGCGCCCACGGTTGTCTGGCGTGCAGTGTCCGGAGGATCTTCTGTCCTTCTTCGGCGGAGACACAGCAGAGCACGTACGAGAGCCCCACAATGTCGAAATGCGTGCGGTTGTCTCCGAAAATCTCCCGTTCTCCCGCGACGTACACGTCATCGGTCTGCGACGGGCGTATCTGCACGAAGGGGTCGAAGAGCGCGAGCCGGTCGCGCGTTTCTTTCGTGCTCTCAAAGATCACGCGCTGCACGCCCCGCCATCCGCACCCATAATCCAGCAGGTCGAGTGCCGGACGGCGCATGTGTCGTGTGCGGATGAGCGCACCGGTGAGTGCCTTCTGGTGCAGGTATGCCTGCTCGTGCCCCGAGGGTTCCTGTATCTGTCGCAGGGCAACGTCGAGCATTTTCGCCATAGCGCGCGACACTAGAAGCAGTGGTTCTTCCCGTCAATTTCATGCGGGCGTTTATCCGTTTCCTCTACAATCCCTCCGTGCCAGCCCACCCTTTCGATCGTTATGCCGCTCTTACGGATATTCCCGCGCTCAAAGAGGCGAGTGGGAAGCCCCTGCGCAAATCCGTGCGCGTGAATACGCTCAAGTGCTCCGTCTCTGATTTCCGTTCCTGGGCGCAGGAACGGGGCTGGACGCTCACACCGGTCCCGTGGTGGCCGGAGGGGTTCTTCATTGATCGCGCCGATCACTCCATCGCGCTGGGCCGTGACCTGCGGCACCTGCTCGGGCACTTCTACATGCAGGAGGCGGCCAGCATGCTGCCGGTTGCACTGCTCGATCCCCAGCCCGGTGAAGCGGTTCTCGATCTCTGTGCCGCGCCCGGGAGCAAGACGACGCAGATCGCCGCGCGGCTGCAGGGGCGGGGAGTGTGCATTGCGAATGACATGCAGGAGAAGCGGCTTCGGGTGCTCAATGACGCGCTCCAGCGCACGGGCGCGACGAGCGTCGTGATCACGCGCAAGGTCGGCCAGTGGTTTTCGAAACACCTGACCGAGCGCTTCGACCGCGTGGTGTGCGATGCGCCCTGCACGGCGCAGGGAACGGCGCGCAAAGATCCGACAGCGCTCCAGTACTCGTCACAGGATTCCATCGAGAAGGCGGCGCGGTTGCAGTACCAGCTGCTCGAGGCCGCCGTGCACGCGGCGAAGGTGGGCGGCCGCATCGTCTACTCCACCTGTACCCTCACGCCCGAAGAGAACGAGGGAGTGGTCCTCGAAATATTGAACAAATTTAGTGATCAACTTGAAGTCATTCATCCGAAAGAAGCTCTACCTTCAGGGCTCAACTGTGATATGGGCAGAGCAATTTCCGACTCCGAAACCGTCCAAAATTCCCTCAGCCCTTCGTCCTTCTCCCGTCGTCCTCTCCCATTCCTCCGTCTCTGGCCGCAGACCTATGACACCGAAGGATTCTTCTGCGCGGTGCTCAAGAAGACGAAACCCACGCGCGCGGTCGAGCATCTCGAGATGTTCCCGCGCACCGCCGTCCCCGCGCGCCGCAAGGACGCGGAGAAGATCTCTGCGCTCTTCAGGCAGCAATTTGGAACGGATTTTCTCCTGCCGGGTGAGTGCCTGATCGAGAAGGGCAATTTCATCCTCGTCGCGACGGAAGAGGCGCACGGCTTTCCGTTGCCCGTCACGGAGTACGCCATGGGGATTCCCTTCGCGAAGATTCTGCCTGACGGACGTTTCCGCATGACGAACGAGATGGCATCTCTGCGCGGGCGCTTGGCTTCCTCTGGCGTCATGGAACTTTCGCAGGCTCAGCTTGAGGCTTTGCTTTCCGGCAAAGATATTCCCGTTGATGCTTCATTGCGCGGCGATACGATTCTCCGGTTCCGTGGGGTATCCCTCGGGCTCGGGTTGGCGAAGGAGGGAACGCTCTTGAATCGCCTGCCGCGGTGGGTGGTCAAAAATTCGAGGGCGTAGCCCGAAATATTTTTGACCCTGAGCGTCGTCGAAGGGTGAAGCTCGTAAGTACATAAAACTGGCCGCTCCACTCATCCATGAGCGAAGCGGCCGGGGTGCCGTAGGCGAGAGGGTTCAAAGCCTCAGGAACATGCTGGGATTCTGGTCGCATCCGCAATTCCTGAATCCCTTGCGCTCCAGAATGCCCAAGAGCATCCCGTCGCCCGTTGCCAGACACTCGATGCGATGACAGCGCAGGGCACGCGCTTTGGTAATGGCCAGATCGAGCAGGTCATCGGTGACGTCTCTCCGGACGGGGAAACTCGTGTGTCCGGGAAAGTGGAAGAGGATGACCTGCAGCATTCCGTTGCTATAGTGGCATGCCACAGCGATCCCGAGGGGCATGGTCGCACGGAGAGCATCCGTGCCCCGGACGAAATCCATTTGCCGGTCCATGGGGTTTTCCTGCCACGGTCCTCCCTTATTCAGCCAGTGGAAGTACGCGGCATCCTGCGCCCATTGCTCCGGCAGGGTGGCCGGGTGGGCGACAAAGAAATGCATGCCGGGGCCGGGATCGTCGATGCAGCGTGCAAGCAGTGCCGCAAGCGTGGGATCCCTTTTTTGGGCCTCGGAACAGACGAGCGGGGTGGCCAGGGCCATTGAAGACTCCTTTCCCCCACGGCATCAGCTCTCTTCGTCTTTGTTGCAACGCAATCCGTGGAACGGAAAAAAGAAACGAAACACGTGACATGGAACATCCATGCCTTCAGAGAACTGATCAATGGGGGCGCAGCTGTGAAAGAACGGAAGCCTGCTATTCTCCTGCCGCTGGATCGAAAAACAAGCGGATTCGCCTGTTCCTTTTTCAGGCTATACTCGTCACCCCATGGACGAAGTTTCCGAAATCAAAGCGCGGCTGCCCATCGAGCAACTGGTCGCCCAGTACTGCCAGCTCAAGAAGAAGGGCCGGACCTTCGTCACGCTCTGTCCCTTCCACAACGACTCGCACCCCAGCCTGCAGGTGTCGCCCGACAAGGGGATTGCCTACTGCTTCGCATGCCGCAAGGGCGGGGACATCTTCAAATTTTACGAGGAGATCGAGAAGGTGGATTTCAAACAGGCGCTCAAAGATCTGGCCGAGAAGACCGGGGTCAAGCTGGAGGAACGTTCGGAAAAAGTGAGCCTGCCCAAAGACGAGAAAGAGAGACTGCGATCCTGCCTCGAGGCCGCGCAGGCGTTCTTCGTCGTGCAGCTGAAGAGTACCGCGAAGGCACAGGAGT
Source organism: uncultured Candidatus Peribacteria bacterium (assembly GCA_964628345.1). Classification (GTDB taxonomy): domain Bacteria; phylum Patescibacteriota; class Gracilibacteria; order Peribacterales; family Peribacteraceae; genus Peribacter. The sequence continues at coordinate 13,648 of CAZVLZ010000023.1, forward strand.
ACATCCGCAAACGACAGGTGCCACCGGAGCAAGTTGAGTTCTTCGGTTTGGGCTATGCACCGGATTCTTTTTCTGTGACCTATGAGCATTTGCTGAAAGCAGGGTTCAGCCGAAGCGAGATTGTGGCGGCGGGATTAGGAGTCCAGAAAGATCTCAATGACGGACGGATCTACGACCGTTTCCGAAACCGCCTGATGTTTCCGATTTTCGATCATCAGGGCAATCTGGTCGCTTTTGGCGGGCGAGCGATGGGCGAAGAAGACGCCAAGTACGTCAATTCAGCCGAAGGGCCGCTCTACAACAAATCCGCCGTTCTCTACGGACTCAACTGGGCGCGCGACAGTATCCGCGAGAGAAAGGCCGTCGTGCTCGTGGAGGGGTACTTCGATCTGCTCGCCTGCCACAAAGTCGGGTGCACGAACGTCGTCGCCGTCAGCGGAACGGCCCTGACGGAGCAGCACGTGAAGCTCCTCAAGCGTTCTGCGGATACGGCGATTCTGTGTCTCGATCAGGACCGGGCGGGACGCGATGCGTCGGAGCGCGCGTTCCTGCTCCTCGCGCGCGAGGGATTTCAGGTGCAGGCGGTCACGATCGAGGGCAAAGACCCCGACGAGGCCGCGCTCGCGGAGCCGGATATCCTGAAGCAGATTCTCCTCGACGGCGGCATGCCGTACCTGGATTTCGTCCTCGAGGACATGAAGAAAGGAGATACTTCTTCAGTGCAGGGAAAGCGCGCGATCTTGCAGAGACTGCTGCCGCTGCTTGATGCACTCGCGTCATCGGTGGAACAGGGGCACTACATCGGTCGCATCGCAGCGGCGGTCGGTTCCACCGAGACGGCGGTGCGCGATGACCTCAAGCGTCTTCCGCGTTTCAGTGCTCCCGTCTCCGATGCAGCGGATGACACGCATGCGGCATCGGATCATTTCTCGCCGATCGAGATCGCTCTCGGCCTTTTCCTGATCTATCCGGAGCAGCGCGTTCTCCTGCCGGAACTCATTGCGCCGGAAGAAGGATTTGCGAATGCCCTTTACGAAGCCATCAGGTCCGCTCCTGCGGGCAAGACTGACATCACCGCACTGTCACTCACGTCGGAGCAGCGCGAGCGCACCGCAATCCTCCAGCTCTTCTGCGAGATGCACGGTTTTCAGGAATGGTCCGATTCCCTCGCGCTCCGCGAAATCCGCAAGAACTGCCAGAGGGCGAATCGCATCACCTTGCGGTTAAAACAGCTGAAGATCGCAGAGCGCCTCAAAGAGGCCCATGCCGAGGGGCGCGCTGTTGAAGAGGCGCAACTCTCGACGCAGTATCAGCAGGTGCTGAAATTGGCGAAAATGGCCGGGTGAAGCGAGTAATGAAAGGAAATAGAGGAAAGAAAAGAAAGAGAGGACGATGCGGACATGAGGGAGCGCCAACACATTTTGCATGCGATGCTTTTCAATTCATTTATTTCCTTTGTTTCCTTTCCATCCTTTCTTCCCCTTTTTCTCTTGGCGAACACTCGAAATTGCCTATACTGCCTAGCACATGGCGTCCCATCCGCGGAAGTTTATTCCTCAACCCACTGAGGAGGATCTTGCCAAGTTTCCTCCCTCAGTGAAGCACCTGATTAAGAAAGGGCGCGAACAGCGCTACGTCACGCATCAGGAAATCATGGCGGTTGTGCCGAACGCGGAGGAGAACGTGGATTTGCTCGACGAGATCTATACGCTCCTCACGGATCTGGGCATTCAAGTCATCGATGTGAAGGATGTGTTGATTTGGGAGAAGAAGGGCGCAGGTAAGGCTGCGCTTCCCGTTCCCGAACCCACGGAGGATCTAACGGAGATTGCTGCGTCGGATGTGGATGAGGACGAAGAAGGCGAGGATCTGGAGGCGGATGAGAAAGTGGAGAAACTCGAAACGGAAGATGCCATGCAGGTGGTGGCCACCGCAGGGATCGAGATCGACGACAAGGATCTGTCGGAGGACGAGAAGAAGAAGCGCCGGCGCGAGCGCGAGGTGGACTTGCTCGAGATTTCGAACGACTCCGTGCGCATGTACCTCTCCGAGATCGGTCGCGTGCCGCTCATTGATGCGCGCAAAGAGATCGAGTTGGCCCGCCGCATCCGCAAGGGTGACGCCTCTGCCAAGCAGCAATTGGCCGAGGCCAACCTGCGTCTTGTTGTTTCCATTGCCAAGAAGTACATCGGTCGCGGTCTCTCCTTCCTCGATCTGATTCAGGAGGGGAACATCGGCTTATTCCGCGCCGTCGAGAAATTCGATCCGGATCGCGGGTTCAAATTCAGCACGTACGCCACCTGGTGGATCCGTCAGGCCATCACCCGCGCCATCGCCGACCAGGCGCGCACCATCCGCATCCCGGTGCACATGGTCGAGACGATCAATAAATTAACGCACACCCAGCGCCGACTCGTGCAGGAGCTGGGCCGCGAACCGACGGTTGAGGAATTGTCCGTGGAAATGGAAATGGACATCAAGAAGGTGCGCCACATCCAGAAGATCAGCCAGGACATCATCTCCCTCGAGTCGCCTGTGGGGTCCGAGGAGGACTCGAAGCTTGGGGACTTCATCGAGGATGAAGATGCCGTGAATCCGTTCGACGCCACCAACCGGCAGCTCAGGAAAGAGAACGTGCATGCCATGCTGGAGTTTCTCACGCCGCGCGAACGGAAGATCATCGAAATGCGCTTCGGCCTTCGGGATGGCATCGGGCACACGCTCGAAGAGGTGGGCAAGGAGTTCGGCGTCACGCGCGAACGCATCCGTCAGATCGAGGCCAAAGTGCTGCAGAAGATGCGCGATCATCCGCGTTCCATGACCATCCGCGAGGCGGGCGGCGCCCCCAAGCGCGTCGGCTTTTCGCCGGTACAGACCTTCCTCACCGGCAAGCTGTGCCCCGAGTGCCGCAAGGGCACACTGGTCGACGTTATTCGCGAGGGCCAATCGCTCAAGAAGTGCGACCACTGCGCGTACGAGCTCAAAAGCTGGTGAAATTCATGCGAGAAAAAACTGCCCTTCGGCTTCGCTCAGGGCGAGCGGTTTTTCTCTCATGAGCTCTCTTTTC
>CAZVLZ010000024.1:0-16409 GCA_964628345.1 uncultured Candidatus Peribacteria bacterium
CATGCAGCGGATCCTTCTGGCCTCCGATCTTGAGGCCCCTGCGCTGACCGATCGTGTAGAAGGGGAGTCCCGCGTGCGTTCCGACCGTTGTGCCATCCAATGTTTTGAGCGGTCCGGGCGGGGCGTTTGTGATGTAGCGTCGGAGGAATGCTGCCGGGGATTGTTCCGGGATGAAGCAGAGATCCTGACTTTCCTTGTAGCTTGCGAGATCGAGCGGGATCTGAAACCTCTGCGCGAGCGCGAATGTCTGGCGCTTCGTCTTCGTTCCGAGTGGGAGCAGCGTTTTCGCAAGTTCCTTCTGTGATAGTCGGGCGAGAAAGTAGCTCTGGTCTTTGGTCGTATCGATTGCCTCGAGGAGCGCGAAGCCTCCCTGCCTCTGAACAATGCGCGCGTAGTGGCCGGTCGCCACCTTGTCACACTTCAATTTTTTCGCGAGTGCCAGAAGGTGTGCGAACTTGAATGACCGGTTGCAGAGGACGCACGGATTGGGCGTCTGTCCGCTGCGGCAGGCGGCGAGGAAGGGATCGACGACCTCGCATTTGAATTCCGCTTCCAAGTCGAGGGTGTGCAGCGGAATGCCGAGTGCCTCACAGACTCTTCTGGCCCGGGCGAGTGTTTGTGTGTCGCAGCACTTCGTTGGCAGCACTCGGGTGATCGCCGGTGCGAGGGGATCCTGCCAGAGTTGAAAACGCACGCCGATGACGTCATGCCCCTGTTCCTTGAGTAGGCAGGCAACGACGCTGCTATCCACACCGCCCGACATGGCGACCAGAATGCGCATAGACGTATCCTACCGTCTTGCCGGTTCTTCCCTTCAATAAATCCTCCGGATTTGCCATACTGCAGTCGTGATTCAAAAACTTCGTGCCATGGCGGAGGAGTACGCGCGCATAGAGCGGGAGATGCAAACCCCGGATGTGCTCACAGATCCCAAGCGCATGGCCCTGCTCGGAAAGCGATACAAGGAACTTGAAAAGCTTGTCATGCTTTTGCAGGAGTACGATCGCTGCGAAGCGGCCATCGCCTTTGCAGCGAAGGTGACAGAAGCGGATTTGAAGCAGCTGGCGGATGAAGAGGCGGCTCAGGCCGTGGCACGGAAAGAGCGGCTCCTGCAGGAAATGCGCAGTTTCCTCGTTCCGAAAGATCCGCAAGATGATCACAACGTTATTCTGGAAGTGCGTGCGGGAACCGGTGGCGAGGAGGCAGCACTCTTCGCTGCGGAACTTCTACGGATGTACCTGCGGTATGCTGAACAGAAGAAGTGGAAGACGGAGCTCGTGAGCAAGACGGACGCGGAGGGCGGAGGGATTAAGGAAGCTGTCGTGCGTGTCGAAGGACCGGCCTTCGGGGATTTTAAGTTTGAGTCCGGCGTGCACCGCGTGCAGCGAATCCCTGAGACGGAGAAGAAGGGGCGCGTGCATACCTCCGCGGCGACGGTCGCTGTGTTGCCCGAAGCTGAGGAAGTGGATATTCAAATCCGTCCTCAGGATCTGAAGATCGATACCTTCAGGAGCGGCGGTGCCGGCGGGCAGAACGTGAACAAAGTGGAGAGTGCCATACGCATCACGCACATACCGACGAATACTGTCGTGGCTTGCCAGACGGAGCGCAGTCAACAGCGCAACCGTGAAATCGCCATGAGCTTGCTGCGCAGCCGCATCTACGAAGCGGAGCGGGAGAAGCTGGCGAAGGAGCGTGGCGAGATGCGCTCAGGGCAGATCGGCTCGGGGGACAGGAGCGAGAAGATCCGCACCTATAACTTTCCGCAGGACCGCGTGACGGATCACCGCGTGAACAGGAACTTCAGTAATTTGCCTGCTTTCATGGAAGGGGGACTGGAGGAGGTGATTGCGGCGCTCAAGCAGGCCGATCAGGAACGCAGGCTCTTGTCTGTTGTCTGAAGGGTTCGATGCATCGATTTATTCTGCGGTATCTGCGTTACAGACTCTCTGCAGTGATTTCGTTGCTGCTGTAACGAGTGTAGCAATGGTCATTGAAGTCTGGGGTTCCACGTTCACGTGAAAATGGTCCACGCCCGCATGGCGCTGATCGAGAAGGTCCTGGCAGTCCTGCTCCACTTCCATAACGATTTCAATAACATCATGCATCTCCGCTCCGAGATCCTCGAGTCTGATCGTTTCGTCCTTCAGGTGTCCTTCCTCGACATGGAGATAGTCGCGGAGGGCCGACAGGACAAACGTGCGAGCTTTTGTTTCCGGATCAAAATCCAATGACATATTATTAATATAACATTTAAAACATATATAGTCAATTAATTGATTACCGTCACGATTCTCGCATCATCGTGAACGAAGAATTTGCATCACAGAAACACGCTGTGCAATCAGCTCAGCAGTCCCGATATCCGCTCGGTGCCGCACCGGTCCCTGTGCTTGCGCGCAGAATGCTTCGGCGATTTTCTCTGCTTCAACAAGATTCTCGCCAATGCCCACGATTCCGGCGGTGCGTGATCCTCCGACATGCAGCGCACCCTGCTCATCTTCCGCAATGTCGCCGAAGAAGAGACGCGCATCAGCCGGTACCGGCGGGAACGTCACCACGGCGCCTTTCTGCTCTTTGCTCACGGGGTAACTCTCGGGGGCGAGGTATTTACAGACCGTTGCCTTGTGATCGAAACGGACCAGGCCTTCTGTGAGCGTGCCCTGCGTGATGGCCTGGCAGATTGCCACGAAGTCGGAGGAGAGCAGCGGGAGCACGTTGAGTGCCTCGGGGTCGCCGAAACGCGCGTTGTATTCGATCACGCGGATGCCATCTTGAACGGCGATGAATCCCCCATACAAAATTCCACGGTATGGCTCGCCACATTCTTTGAGCAGTGCTTCGGCCGTGAGGCGGTTGATTGCTTTCGCGCGGTTGAGATCCTCTGCCGTGAGGAAGGGGAGGGAGTGGTTCGCATCCGTGTAGGTGCCCATGCCGCCCGTATTGGGGCCGGTATCTCCCGCATACGCCCGTTTGTGATCCTGAATCGCGGGCATATCCACCACCTGCGTACCCGAAACAAAGGAAAGCAGACTGAATTCCACACCCACGAGTTTCTCTTCCACGACGACGCGCCCGCCTTCCTCGATGCACTCTTTGGCGTACTGCATGCCCTCTTCAATGGTGGCCAGATGTTCGCCACTCACTTTCACACCCTTGCCGCCCCGGAGGGCGTCATACTTCACAACGTAGTTTCCGTCCAAATCTTGTGCAATAAATTTGTTCAGTTCTTTCGGCTCGTACGAGGTGAAAACACGATACTGCGGTACGGAATCAGGAACGGATTTGCGCAAAAGGTCACGGGCGAAGCTCTTGCTCGATTCGATGCGCGCCAGCGTTTTTTTCGGTGCGACGGTTGGAATACCTGCGGCTTCCAAAAGATCAGCGAGTCCGTTGCCGATGGGATCATCCGGACCGACGATGGCGAGATCGGGCTTCGCTCTCTTCGCGATTGCCATCACCCATGCGACGTCGAGGATATTGCCAACGTGGAGTTCCTTTGAAAGTTTCTTCAGTCCGGGATTGCGGGTGGTGCACACTGAAATGATCTCCGGTTTCTGCGGACTTCTCGACAGTGCATCGGCGATGGCGTGCTCGCGTGCGCCGGAGGCGACGAGGAGGATACGCATAAGCAGTATGCAGTATGCAGTATGCAGTATGCAGGTCAATATGCAGAGAAGGGACGGTTGCTTTCTGCGTACTGCCGTCTGCGTACGGCTCAAACTAATGCCAGCATCTTCTGCGAATCTGTATCCTCCTCATCGTGCTGGAATGATTCGCGCGTCTGGTTCCTGCCGCAGCCGAGTTCCCGGAGCAGTTTGGGGGTCACTTCGGGGGTCGGATATTTCTTGGTGAAGCAGCCTTCGCTGAAGTGTTTGATGCGCGGGTTGCCGTACCAGATGGCTTTGTGCAAATCCTCAATGGTGCCGTAGAAAAGTCCGTCTGCTTTGATGTACTTGCGAATTTCCTCCACGGAGAGCTTGGAACCGATGAGTTCCTCGGTCGTGGGGAGGTCGATGCCGTACGGATCGGGACTGATGATGGGCGGAGCCGCCGAGGCGAAGTAGACCTTCTTGGCGCCAGCCTCGCGCACGAGTTCCACGATTTTCTTCGAAGTGTTGCCGCGCACGATGGAGTCATCCACGAGCAGGACGGATTTGCCCTTGAATTCGAGTTCGATCGGATGGAGTTTGAAGTGCAGGCTGCGTTTGCGCATGGACTGCCCCGGCATAATGAAGGTGCGGTGAATGTAGCGATTTTTGATGAGTCCTTCGCGGTACCGCACGTTGAGTTTGCTTGCGAGACCCGCAGCGACGGGCCGACCGGTATCAGGCACGGGGACCACGGAGTCGATGTGAATGCCTGCCTTCCTGATTTGTCGTGCGATCGCCTCGCCCATGCGGACGCGCGCCTTGTACACGTTCACGCCGTCGATCGTGGAGTCGGGCGCAGCGAGGTAGACCCATTCGAAGATGCAGGGGCTCAATTCGCCGTGCCGCACCTGACGGGAATGCAAGCGGTTCTTGTGATCGATGAAGATCACTTCGCCCGGACGTACATCCCGCACGAATTCAAAATCAAGAGCGGGGAAGGCGGAATTCTCGGAAGCGATGATGTATTCCTCCTTCATGCCGAACTTGCGCTTGCCAATCTGGAGCGGTCTGATGCCGTGTGGATCGCGAAAGCCCAGGATGCCCTGACCGCCGATGAGCGCCACGGCGGAGTAGGCTCCCTTGCACCGCTTGAAGACGCTCTTCATGGCGCTGAAGGCCTGGTCGGGCGTGAGGCGCCCTTTCGGTCGCTGATTGCGGATCGCCACGGAGAGGACGTTCAAGAGCACTTCAGAATCGGAATTCGTATTGAGGTGGCGGTACTCTTTCTCCAGCAGAAACTTGCGGAGTTCAGCGGCGTTCGTGAGGTTGCCGTTGTGCGCGAGGGCGATGCCGAAGGGCGTCGAGACGAAGAAGGGCTGTGCCTCGAATTCGCTCGAGCATCCTGCGGTGGGATAGCGCACGTGCCCGATCCCCATGGTGCCGCGTAGCCGGAGCAGGGACTTGTCGTGAAAGACGTCCTGTACGAGTCCGTTTGCTTTCTTCAGATGAAATTGGCTGTTATAGGTGATGATTCCTGCTGCATCCTGACCGCGGTGCTGAAGGAGAATAAGGCCGTCGTAGAGATCCTGAATCACATCTCTGAACCCGGCGACTGCAATAATTCCACACACGAGAGGATTAGGGGGTAGCCCTTCGACAGTGCTCAGGGCGAAGGGGTAGGGGGTACGACATGCTCAAACAGACCCTGCGGACGGAAGTCCGAAAGGCCGAAAAGCAGGGAAACGGTGTTTCCACGGATGAATTGTACTCAGAATTCACCACACTGCAAGGAGTTGCACGACATCTTTGCCGTCAGCTGTTTTCGAATTCCTGGATCGCGCCGATGAGCTGACCCACGACTTCTGGCATGGTGCCGTCATCTTCCGCATTGAGGAGATCAGCATACTTCGTACGCATTTCCACCACGGCCGCCTCCCACTGTTCGCGATTGTGCTTATTTCTCTGAATTTTCGACACGCCTTCTTGAATAGCTTCGAGCTGGTGTGTGTTGATATCCATTTGACTATTATACAATATTTTTCAATATATATCAAAATATCCTCATTCAGGCAAATATCGCAATTATTTCAGCAGCTGCCGCTCCTTTGCGCACACGCAGTTTCGAATTAAGGAGGCAACAGTCATCGGTCCGACCCCGCCCGGCACCGGTGTGATGGCCGATGCTTTGTCTGCCACTGATGCATCGCAATCACCCACGAGACCCGCATCGGTCTTGTTCATGCCGACGTCGATCACCACGACGCCTGCCTTCACCATGTCGCCGGTGATCAGCCCCGCCTTGCCCACGGCAACGATGAGGATATCGGCCTGCCGGGTCAGTGCTGCGAGATCCTTCGTGTGGTGGTGGCAGATGGTCACGGTGGCATCGCGGTTGAGGAGCATCACGGCAATGGGTTTGCCCACGGTATTGCTGCGTCCCACCACCACGACGTGCTTACCCATCACAGGAATCTTGTAGTGCTCGAGGAGCACGATGATGCCGCCGGGGGTCGCGGGTGGCAGGTGTTCAAATTCCGTCGAGAGAAACATCTTGCCCAGGTTGTACGCACCGAAGCCGTCGATGTCCTTTTTGGGATCGATCTCCTTCACGATCTCGGGCACGTGCGGCTGCAGTGCGGGCGGCAGCGGCACCTGCACGATGAAGCCGGTCACATCAGGATCGTCGTTGAGTTTGTGTACGACGTCCATCAGTGTTGCCAGTGTCGTATCTTCAGGCAGGTGGATGTGCTCACTCCTCATGCCCACGGCCTCGCAGCTCTTGAATTTCTGCTTGATATAACTCGTGCTCGCCGGATCGTTGCCCACCTGCACCACCACCAGTTTCGGATCGAGTTTCTTCACCTTTGGCTTGAGCGTCGCGAGGAGTGCATCCGCTGCTTCCCGGCCGGAGAGGATTTTTGGGGGCATTGCATGCGTATGATAGCAGTAAGCAGTGTGCAGAAAGTAGCAAGCAGAAGTTTTTCAATTGTTGCATACTGCATACTGCTTGATATCTCCGCTCACCCGCGTTCAACGGCTTCAGTCGCTCTTCCCGGATGCTCCGGCTTTTCGTTTCCGTCAGGCGGAGGCAGCGCTTTTTTCTGATGTGGCGGGGTGGGGGAGTGTCTCGGTCTTGCCCAAGGAGATGCGCGAAGCGATGGAGGCGCAGATTCCCTGGATATCCGTTTCGCTGCACCGCATGTTCGAGAGCAGGGACAAAGAAACGTTCAAGGCGGTGCTCCGTACGGAAGACGATCTGCTTTTCGAAACCGTGCTCATGGGCAATGCACGCGAGCAATGGACGGTGTGCGTGTCGTCGCAGGTGGGATGCGCCATGCGGTGCGCGTTCTGCGCCACGGGAGCGATGGGGCTCAGGCGCAGCCTCAACGCAGACGAGATCACCGATCAGCTCCGGTTCTGGATTTCCTTTCTTCGCGAACGGTCACTCGAAGGTCGGATCAGCAACGTGGTGTTTATGGGCATGGGTGAGCCGCTTGCCAACGTGGGCAGCGTGAAGCGGGCCATTCACACATGGATGGACTTCACCGATCTCGGCCCGACGCACATCACGGTCTCCACGGTCGGGGTCCTGCTGGCGCTGGATCAGCTGCTGGACGACAAAGACTGGCCACCGGTGCGCATTGCGATTTCTCTTCACAGCGCCGATCAGGCGGAGCGTGAGAAGATCGTGCCCTCGACCGTGCCGCATTTTTTGGACAAGCTCGCGGACTGGTGCCGCCGCTACCGGCAGGTTTTGGGCAATCGCCGTCACCATCTTACGTTCGAGTACACGCTGATCAGCGGCGTGAATGACAGCGAGGGGCAGGCGGAAGCTTTGGCGCGGTTCATGGAGCGGTGCGGCAAACCAAAGCTCAATGTGATTCCGCTCAATCCCGTTGCGGGCAAGCCGTTCACCGCAAGCGAACGTGGGAGGATCGAAAAGTTCAAGGCGGGGATTTTGCGTCACAAAATAGACGTGATGCAACGCCGGACCATGGGGGATGATATTGCGGCGGCCTGCGGCCAGCTCGCAACCGGGGAGCAGCCGCACGTGGTGTGATTTTTCGTACTAACCTCCATTCCACAACCCTTTTTTCCCCGTTTAGGGCCTCGAACGGCTGAGAAGAAAGAGGGATGGTTTCTGTGGGTTGTTTTCTCCCTCCCCCCCCCCCTCCCCCCCCCCCCAAGGGGCGGGGGGTCAGGAATAAACACCCTTCCCCCCCACGGGGAGGGGCGGTACAAAAAATACACCCCCTCCCCCCGCGGGGGGAGGGGCGGGGAGGGGGGGAGAAGCTGAGATGGGGAAGGGCTGGGGATGGGGGAGAACAAACAACAGGCACATACATTCCCCCTCTCCCATGGAGAGGGGGTCAGGGGGGAGAGGTTGGATCAAATACTGCTTACCGCTTGATAGATCTGTTCCGCCACATCCTCCAGTGAGCCGGAGGTGTCGATGACGTGGATCATCGGATCTTCCTCCGCGAGGAGCACGTACGTGTCGTAGACCTTTCGTTGCAGCTCCTTTCGCTCCAATGCATCCGTGTGATCGCGCCGGATCATCCGCTCTTGCAAGACTTCAAACGGCGGAAGAAGGAAAAGGGTCCTGTCAGGTCGAATAAAATTTTTGTTCATGTCGTCCAGTTCCGCGCGCGAGAGCCCCAACGCCAAGCCATAGGCAATGGTGGAGTGGAAGAAGCGGTCCGAAATCACCGTGGTTCCCTTGCGCAGCGCAGGTGCGATCACCTGCTCGAGATGCCACACGCGATCAGCGCAAAACCGCTTTTGCAGGTCTAAGGGCGTGAAGGATTTTCCTGCATGCAGATCGGTGCGAATCTGCGATCCGATCGGTCCGTCCGTGGGTTCAAAGGTGCAGAGAACAGGTACTTTTTCGCGTGCCAGACGGTCTCCAAGCAGTTTCACATGCTTGGTGGTTCCCGCTCCGTCGGGGCCTTCGAGGACGATGAAACGTGCATGCATTATGCGAAGTATACGCGTATTCCGGATGTTGAATAAATGTTGAAAATGTTGTATAATTACTCAAAAGACAAACATGGTTTTTCTCCGAGCGATTGCCGGCTTTCCACAGCTGCTCAAGCGGCCACAATTCTTGGCGCAGATCTTCGTCATGGATTTCTTGCCGTGGGTGCTGGTCGAGGAACCCCGCAATATTCTCCGTGCCTACCGGGAGTACGCGAGCGCGTTCCTCGATATCCTCTCGATTCCTTTCCTGCTCAGGACGCTCGTGAGTCCATGGAAAGGAATTACGGAAGAGATGCCGAGCATCGTCGCCTGGGACAAATTTCTGCAGGCATTCTTCGTCAATCTGGTGACGCGCATGATCGGCATGGTGATCCGGCTGCTCGCGATCATCCTTTCGCTCGTCATGCAGATGCTGCTCTTCGCGCTCTTCCTGGTGCTCTTTGTGGGTTGGTTCATTTTCCCGCTCATCGCGATTGGCGTCCTCGCCGCCGTTTTCATCATTGTCTGACATGGCCGCAACCATTGATATCACCGGCACACGTGCAGGCCTCGCCGCCATTCTCTCGGGATTATTCTTCAGCTGGGGGACGTGGGTGTTGACCGCCGTGGCATGCGGATTGCTCGTCGTGTACGCGGAGGAGGGGAGTCACTGGGTCGCCGCCGGTGTACTGGCTGCTCTGCTTCTTGCCGCGCTCCTCATTATCCGGCGTTTCATTGCGGACCGGTTGGGGGACGACGCACACCTCGCCGCGACCGCACGCATGCCGATCGACCGTCTGCCGCTCGATGTCGTTTCGCATTTGCACGATTTCACCTCTGTTTCCACCGCGGAACTGCTGCGCGCCGCACTGCATTCCTCCCGCGGAAAATTTCTGCTCGCGCAGATGGCCGCACGGCCTGACGTGACGTGGGAAGCGCTGAAGGACACGGCAGAAAGTCTCGATGCGTCGGTCTTTCTCGACGAGGCGGCCAAGCGTCTGCCGGACTTCGGCAAGAAGATGATCTCCGCCCCGTACATCCTGTACCTGCTGTTCGAAAGGAGTCCGCTGGCCACCGAGCTCCTCAACGGACTCGATCTCTCTCTCGCGAATGTTGCGACCATGCTGAAGTGGGAGAAGTTCCGCACGCTCCTGCCCAAGGGTCATATGTTCTTCAGTCCGCACGTGCTCATCCGGGCGCTGGGCGGACTCGAGAAATCCTGGATGCTGGGATACACGAGCACGTTGGACCGTCTGACGCACGAGGTTACGGGTTCCATTCTGTGGAACGATAATCGAGCGGTGATTCTCCATGCGCCGCTCATCGAAGAGGCGCACCGCATCCTCGCGCGCAAAGAGACTCACAACATTCTCGTTGTCGGACCGCAGGGGGTGGGCAAGACAACCTTCATCGAGAATGCGCTGTACCAGCTTCGGCGGCGTGAAGTGAAAGAATCGAAAGCGACGACGCGCATTCTCACCCTCAAGACCGCGGAGCTGCTCTCGGGCGGTGCACCGTCCGACACGTTCCTGTTGCAGGCCCTGCGGCAGGCCGAGAAGACGGGGCACTACGTACTGGTCATCGAGAACATCGCCCTGCTCCTCGCATCAGCCGACCCCAAGGTCATGGCGGTGCTCTCGAAGCTCCTCGAAACCAAAAACATTTCCGTGATCGGTACGGCGTCGACCGAGGACTACCACGACGTCATCAAGCGTTCCGCGGCGGTCGAAAGCCTCTTCGCCGTGCTGCCCCTTGAGGAACCGAAGGACGAAGAGGTGCTCGCGGTCCTGATGGAGCAGCACTTCCGGCTGGAACACGCCCTGCGCGTCACCGTCACGTACAAGGCGCTGCAGGCCATTCTCACGCTTACGCGCCGTTACCTTGGCAGGGGCGCTTTTCCTGGCAAGGCCGTGAACGTCATGACCGATGCCATGACTGCCGCGCGCAAGGCACGCGTTTCTGCCGTCATCGAGCCGCACATCCGCGAAATCGTCTCGCGCGCATCGCACGTAAACGTGACGGGGGTGAAGGAGGGGGAACGAGACCGGCTTCTGCAACTGGAAGATACGATGCGCTCGACGGTGATCGGGCAGGACAGAGCGGTGCATGCCGTTGCGAGCGCGCTGAAGCGTGCGCGTCTGGACATTGGTGCCGGCAAACGGCCGCTCGGCACATTCCTCTTCTTGGGCCCCACGGGTGTGGGCAAAACCCAAACGGCCAAGACGCTCGCCGAAGTCTATTTCGGATCGTCCGATCGCATGATCCGACTGGACATGAATGAGTATTCCACCGAAGCCAGTATCGAGGGCATCCTCGGTTCGCCGCAGGCCGGCAAGGACCGTGCCGAGGGATTCCTCACCAAGCGCATTCAGGATCAGCCGTTTTCGCTCCTGCTTTTGGACGAGATCGAGAAGGCGCATCCCTCCGTGATGAATCTGTTCCTGCAGGTGCTGGACGAAGGCGTGTTGATCGACCATCACGGGGTGAAGACGGACTTCCGCAATGCGATCATCATTGCGACCTCGAATGCCGGCGCACTCTTCGTCCGCGAGTACGTTGCCAAGCACCCGACTCCCGATCCCGTGGAGTTCAGGAAGGCGGTCGTCGACACGGTGCTCGCTCAGAAAACCTTCTCGCCCGAGTTCGTGAACCGCTTCGACGAAGTGGTGCTCTTCCAGCCACTCTCGCTCGCCGATGCGCAGAAAGTGGCGTTGCTCCAAATCCGCGGGATTGTCGCCGATATCCAGCAGAAGCGCGGCATCACCGTCCGGGTGGAGGAACCGCTCGTGCGGCAGATCGTGGAGCGCGGCTACAGCCCCGAGTTTGGCGCGCGGGCGATGCGGCGCGTCATCACGCAGGAGGTGGAGGACCGCATTGCCGAGGAGCTGCTCAAGCGCGATCTCAAGCGCGGCGAGATGATCATCATCGGATGCAAGGCATGATGCTCACACTTCGTGGAAAACCTGGTGGCTGCGTCGGCGGAAGACGAAGACGAAGAGCATCCATGCGAGAAAGACGAGTCCGCTTCCGATGATCGTGGGCAGGCCGGGATGCAGCGTGGCGACGAAGCCGGCAATGAGCGGCGGCAGGGCCATGGCGAGCGACTGGAGGGACTGGTTGATGCCCAGCACCTCGCCCTGCGATTCGGGACCCGCCAGATTGGAGACGATGGCGGTAGAGTTGGGGTGGGTAAGGCCGTTACTGATCGCGATGAATGGGAAGACCAGGTAAATGAAAACGACGCGTTCCGGCAACAGCAGGAAGGGGAGAGAGACCGCGAGGGTGAGCGCCGAAACGCTCACGATCTGTTCGGGCTTGAACCACCGCGAGAGCGGTCGGTTGATGAGTCCTTGCGTGATGGCGATCCAGAGTCCCATGTACGCGTACAGGTCGCCGATGTTGCTCTGCGAAAACTTGAAGCGCTCAATGAGCATCACCTGAAAGAATTGCGTGAAGAAGTTGAACCCCAACACGAGGAGGAACGAGACCAGGAGGATAGTCCGCAGGTGCGGAAACTGGAACGCGCGGCGGATGTTCCGGAAACCGGTGAAGAGGCTCAAGCGCGTGTGCACCCGCGTGTGGAGTGTCTCCGGCAGAAAAAGCCACACCGAGAGCATGTTGAATCCGGCGAGGATGGCGGCTGCCCAGAAGGGGGTCGATGATGTGAACCACGAGACGACTGCGGGATCCGCCAGTTTGCCGCCCATGAAAGGTCCCAAAATAAATCCGAGGCCGAAGGCCATGCCGATGAGACCGAAGTTGCGTGCTTTCTCCTTGGGCTCACTGACGTCTGCAATGGCGGATTGCGCGGCCGAGATATTGCCGCCGGTGAAACCGTCTAAGGCGCGGTTGAGGAAGATGAGCCATACCTGCCCCGTTACGATGCCGACGGCTGTGAGCACGTAGCCTGCCAGTGTGCCGCAGAGGGCGATCATGATAATCGGGCGTCGGCCGAAGCGATCCGAGAGCGCTCCGAAGATCGGTGCACCGAAGAACTGGAAGAGGGGATACGTGGCGACGAGGAATCCGTAGAGGATCGTTCTGGTTTGCAGGCTCATCTCCGCAGGCAGAATACCGGACGCGCTGATCATGAGGGGCGCCAGAATCGGAATCGCGAGACCCATCCCCAAAAGATCGAGGAAGATCGTGAAGAAGAGGGTCCAGAGCACGGCGCGAGGATGTTTCGGGTGTGGCATGAGGGAGCCGACAGTGTAGCGGGGGAGGAGAGTGTGCGCTCTTGATTTGGGCATGGATTCTGGCGGGACACCTTAAGAGTGTCACCATAAGCTCTGCGGTCCTAATTCGCACTCGGGTACTTCTCGGGATGAATGGCTGGATCCTCGAGTCTCAGAAGTTGTTCGACGTACTCACGCACGGCGGGGTCTGCCTGCATGGCATCATCCACCCGTTTGGCTGCCGCAACCTGCTTGAGTGTGCCCCCTTTCGTGATCTTGAGCTCCAGATACGTCGCCACGTCATCGGGGTTCACGTTCGGGGTGTCGGAAGGTTGGTTGAAGGACATCAAGACAGTATACAGGATTTTGGCGTGGATGTCCTGTCAGCGCCACGGCTATGCCGCCGCTGTCGCCAGTGCGCCTGCCTGCCAGTGCTGGGGCATGGTTTGCCCGAATTCCTCCAGAATATAGTGCGGGACGATTCTGAGACGGATGTATTTCTCCTGAATAGACGGCGGCAGCGCACGGAAATCGCTGATGTATCCGCGACAGAGGGGGCTTCCACATTTGCATTGCATGCTCCACCATCCGCTGTTCTGCAGGCTCGCATAATCCCAGCTGAGTTCTTCGTCTTTCTGAATGGGGCGGATAGCAAAGCACATGAAGCCGTAGGACATCTGCCGGATGCCGCAGTTGGGATCGCAGGAGTGATTGATGAGATCGTCCAAAGCACCCGACGGTCCCATGTAGAGGTCGGTGTCGATTTGTGTGTAATGCTCGTAGTGTGGAGCGGAGGGATGGGGAAGATCTACCCGTGGAACAAGGGGCCCCGTGAATGGGATGATGGCCGTTCCGACGGGGATGGGGGTACGGGTGTAGACGCCTCGTCCTTTCTGAAGCGTCTGCCCGACGTAGAGGTCGATCATTTACGGCATAAGTTAGCGCGCGTTTTTTGAGATGCAAGAGAATTTTTTACGTGCCGTCCGACATGAGGCTTTAAAAAAATCACAAAAAAATACTATCCTCCTTTGAAGGAGGGGAATTACGAAAAGGGGGACCCTCGGTCCCCCGACCCCTTTCTTATTTGTACGTAACCTCCATCCCCCGACCCCTTCCTCCAGAGAGGAAGGGGAGCACGCTCAAGCGGGGAATCAGCAAAAAACACATACATGCCCCCTCTCATGTGGAGAGGGGGTTAGGGGGAGAGGTGATGTCCCCCAGCGTGCTCTTAATTTGGGTGGGGATTCTGGTGGGACAAGGATTGTTTCTTTCGTCAGGGGACCAGGGAACCTTGTCCGGTTCCCTAGGCCCCCCGACACCCCCCTTACCCTCCTTACGGCCAAGCTGGGAGGGCCACCTGCGGGGTTTCCTCCCCTTCCGTCCCTCCCTTCCAACCGGTTTTGTTTGTATCCTCTCTCATTCTCTCTACGTATGTACCATTGACTAATTAGATACTAATGAAAGAATAAATGATGAAATGACTTTCTTTCCAGAAATTCAAGAAGGCAGCCAGAAAAAAATGCCAATTTGTGGATTTGCTTTCACACTGGAGAAGTTAGTTGAGCTTGCAGGAATTTTCAGCAATGCTTCAAAAAAATTGGGGGTAGCTGCTTTATTTGAAGTAAATTATTCAAACGGCTTATCTAGGTGGAGTTCATCGGGGAAAATTTTCCAGGAAGCTAAAGACCATGTGATCGATTCAGTGAGCATGAGACTAAATTACGAAACCGAATCGAATAAATCTTACGCAATTTTAGTAATTGCGGCTGAGAATATCCAAGTTGAAATGGGAAACCAGTTGTTAATTAGGAGTTCAGATTGGGATTGGCTTTCTGGTTTTTCTGCTCAAATTGAGGAGGTTCTTTCTCATTCTCAGCATCAGCCAAAATGGGTCAACCGGTATAAACTTCTTGTTAGTATCGGTCTTGCCTTTATCATTACCGAAATAATTGTCCGGTTGTTTTTGATTTTAAATTCAAGATTTTTTCATCTTCCCTCTCCGCAGAATTCTCCTGAAAAATTCTTTTACTTTATTTATCTATTGTTGGTTGGATACTCACTCTGGATTGCGCTAAATTTGGTCGAATTGTTCAGGGCTATTTTTTTCCCGACGATAGAGTTTATCTCAGGGGCAAGAACGCGACACATTGCTGCTAGAAACTTTATAGTGTTAGGCTATTTCATTTTTCTTGCACCCATTGTTTCGCATTTTGTGGTTGCACTTTATAAATTAGCTAGCTCTTTTTAATAAAATCCCCGTCCCTCGCTCTCGCTCAGGACGGGGGCTGAGTACCTTAGAAATCCATCCCACCACCCCCGCCCCCCGGCATGGCCGGCATGGGCTCTTCTTTCTTCGGGATCTCCGTCACGGCGACCTCGAGCGTTAAGAACATCGAGGCGACGGAGGCGGCGTTCTCGAGAGCCGAGCGCGTGACCTTCTTCGGGTCGATCACGCGGGCCTTCACCAGATCCTCCACCTTGCCCGTGATGACGTTGTAGCCGTCGTTGCCCTTGGCGGCCTTCACCTTTTCGAAGACGACTTCGCCGGTGACGCCGGCGTTGTCGGCGATCTGGCGGCAGGGAGCGGAGAGCGCGTCGCGCACGATGTCGATCCCAATCTGCTCGTCTTCGTTGTCACCCTTGAGCTTGGTGAGCGCGGCCATGCAGCGCACGTACGCCGTGCCGCCCCCGGCCACGATGCCTTCCTCGGCGGCGGCGCGGGTGGCAGAGAGCGCGTCCTCCACACGATGCTGCTTCTCCTTCTGTTCCACTTCGGTCGCGGCACCGACCTTGATGACGGCGACGCCGCCCGAGAGCTTGGCCAGCCGCTCCTGCAATTTTTCCTTATCGAAGTCGGACGTGGTTTTCTCGAGCGCGATTTTGATTTCCTTCATGCGGCGCTCGATATCCTCCTTCTTGCCGTGGCCGTCGATGATGATGGTCTTGTCTTTGTCCGCGACCACTCTGCGTGCGCGGCCCAGATCATCCACCGTGGCGTTCTCCAATTTCAGTCCCACCTCCTCGCTGATCACGCGACCTCCCGTGAGGGCAGCAATGTCTTTCAGGATCTCCTTGCGCCGGTCGCCGAAGGCCGGAGCCTTCACCGCGAGTGCGGAGAAGGTGCCGCGGAGCTTGTTCACCACGAGCGTCGGCAGGGCCTCGCCCTCCACGGTCTCGGCGATGATGACAAGCTCCTTCTTGCCGCGCTGTGCCAGCCCCTCGAGGAGCGGCAGAATCTCCTGAATCGAACCGATCTTCTTATCCGTGATGAGGATGGAGGGGTTGTCGTACGCGGCCTCCATGCGGGCCGTGTCGGTGATGAAGTACGGTGAGATGTAGCCGTTCTCGAACTGCATGCCCTCCACCAGTTCCTTCTCGATGCCGAGCGTCTGGCCGGCCTCCACCGTCACGACGCCGTCCTTGCCCACCTCGTCGATGATTTCGGCGATGACGTCGCCGATCTCGCTGTCCTGCGCCGAGATGTTGGCCACGGCGGCGTACTCCTCCTTCTTGCTCACGGCCTTCTTCATCGCTTCGAGCTCATTATTGACGGCGATGACTGCCTTCTCGATGCCCTTCTTGATCGCAATGGGGTTACTGCCCGCGCTCAAGTGTTTGAGCCCTTCCTCCATGATGGCGTAGGCCAGCACGGTGGCGGTGGTGGTTCCGTCGCCCGCGGTGT
>CAZVLZ010000025.1:0-15251 GCA_964628345.1 uncultured Candidatus Peribacteria bacterium
GGGCGGTGCGCGCCACCCGAAATTCCTGCGGGTACTCCTGCTGCGCTTTCTGGCACTGCTTCACGCGTTCGGCGACTCCGTTTCCCTCATCGGCGGGCACCTGATTCTCGGCCGTTTGCTGCTCGTCTTGCGTCTCCGTCTTCAGGATCAGGAGAGACGGGTCCGCGCCCCATTCGCTGCGCGGAAGGATGCGGAATGCGGCTGCAGCGGACTCAGTCCACCCGAGACCGGTCAGGCAGCCGAGGGCGAGTACGATGGCGAAATTTCTTCGCATTGCGTGGAGTATAGCGGACGAGGGATTGGGGACTCGAATATTAGGGATTGGCAAAGTTTATTGCGCAATACCATTGTCTCTCTTCAGTATTTTTTCGTACGTGTCGATCATCCGTTCCAGCGAAAATCGTTCATGTGCGGCGATGTTCCCTGCATTGGCCAGTGCCGTTCTGCGGTCCGCGTTCTCCATCTCCACGATGGCGCTCTGCAGTGCGGTGGCAGAGTCCGCTTCGGCAATGAGTGCTTCTCTTCCTGCCTTCAGGTGCCGGGCGATGCCGCACTGATCCGTAACGATCACGGGGATCCCCAGCATCATTGCCTCGGCCGCGACAAGGCCGAAAGGATCGTGGGACCGGGAGGGGAGCACGAAGACATCGAGAGAGCGGTAGAAAGCACTCAGATCATCGATATGCGGAGTGATGCGCACGCGATCCGCAAGTCCGCGTTCATCGATGAGTTTGCGCACGTACCCTTCTTCGCGGCCTTCCCCAATGACGGTGAGTGATACCTGCGGCTGATCCGTGATTGCATCAATGAGCACGTCGACGCCTTTGTCTTCCGTGAGTCGCGCGATGGTGCCCAGCTTCAATCCATGATGACTCTGCTTCTCCCCTGTCCCTTTTCCTAACCTTTCAGTATCCACGCCGTTGGGAATACTCACCGCCATCTCCTCCGGCCAGCCGAGAGCGATGTAAAGATCGCGGCTCAAATCGGACACGGTAATCGTAGTCACGGAGCGGGCCAGCTCTTTGAGCCTGGGCAGCCAGGGATTTTTGGTGAGCCACCGGCCAACACCGTCATGCTCCATCCAGAAGACGCGGATCCCGCGCGCGAGCGCAAAAGGGGTGAGCAGCAGTTTTTCGGTGAGGCTGAGCATGACCAGGGCGTCGAGCGGACCGAATTCCTCCACGGCATTGCGCAGTCGCTGCTGCATGGATTTTTTGCGCCAAAGAAAACTCAAGGCGCTCCACTTGGTGACGGGGGGCTCGCCGATGGCGAGTTCCGCGGCGAGGATTCCTTCATCCCAGCAGAGCTGTAAAAGCGTCTGACAACTGCCGAGAAAGGCCACGCCGTGCTTGCGGGCCGCAAGTCCATGCATCAGTGCCATGGTCTGCACCTCGGCGCCGCCGTAGCGGCTTTCCAACGGGAAGCGCGTGAAGAGGATTCTCATGTGTCAGCAGTATGCAGTATGCAGCATGCAGTATGCAGCACGAAAAACACTTTCTCTCTGATAGTTCGTTCTTTTACCCTAATCCTCATCCTATCCCCACCCCTACCCCCTCCTTTTCCAATCCTCCAGAAGCTGCAAAATCCGCTCCGTCACGAATTGCTCGGGATAGGCCGTCGAAATGGCCGTGTCTGCTCCGGCAGCCCGCGCCTCCCGTTCGGGCACGTCACCAGATGAGGCCGTCATGAGCGCGATGCGGGCCGAGGGATTCCTTTTGCGGAGGAGGTCAATCACGGGGATGCCCCCGGCTTCCGGCATGCGGTAATCCACGAAGGCGGCGACGATGTTTGGCGTCTTCTTGATCACTTCCTCACTTTCACGGGTCGAAGTGGCCGTCACCACATCGGCGGCAAATCCACTCTTCTTCAGGAGCGCGCGCAAATAGAACTGCTTCCCCGCAGTATCATCCGCGATGAGGAAGTGTGCCGTGTCCATTACGCGACGAGGTCACGCAGCACCGCACACGTTTCGCCCACGGACTGTTTTGAAGTGTCGATCACCCGGTCGTAGGTGGCCTTGGCGCGCGTCTTGCCCAGGTAGACCGAGGTGAGGTCCTTGGGGAACGATTCCTGCACCGTATCGAGCATCTCGGCGGCCGGGCAGGTGATCACCACGTTGTAGCCTTCCTTCAATGCTTCCTTGGCGCATTCACAGGCGACGAGCAGCGCGAAGAACGGGCCCATGCCGATGATGTCATCGGGGTCCTGCGTCATATCCAGATCTTCGAGCGCGAGGTGACGCCAGTCGGGATGATCGGTCAGGAATTTATCGACGATGACGCCGCGTGACATTTCGGTGCCGCCAGAGAGGAGCAGGACCATGAGGTTCTATTTGGATATCAGAACATAATACCACAAATTGACTGTAGTGGGAATGGTCAAGGGAGCCCTGACTGAAGCCAAATCCAGAGAACTTATTCTTCAGAACCAGCAATTTTCTCCGCATGCCGCTTCGCCCGTCGTTTTCGCTTCCACCGGGCATTGCGAGTTTGCTTCTTCTGTTCCTCCGGCCGCACCTGGCCCGGCAGAGTCGAGAAGGCGGAGATGATTTTTCCGCGCTGTGCGCATCAACCGCATCCATTTGTTAAATTACGCGTAATGGCAAGTGTGTCAAGAAACCTCCGAGAGAACTTCGGGCAGACAGGCTCGGCAGGTGAATCATGGTTCAGGGTCGCGCTTTCGGTGTGCAGTTGAGCAGTTCGTAGATCCGGTGCCGCGTCTCGGTATCGCTTTCCCGTTTGCGGGCCGTAGCGTGCAGAATGGCGGCGTATGCTTTTGGGAACCGTTCCTTGAGATTCGCATCCATTGCGCGCGCCTTGAGCAGACACTGCGCGATATGCACTTCGGCGATCGCAAGACCTTTCAGTCTCTCAAGTTCATCCGGTGATGGCTGGGAGAATTCGCTCATCTGCCAAGACTCTACGATATCTTAATGGCTCTATGAAGCCAAAACATTAAGATTTCGCTCAGCCGATCTTTGTTTGCCCACCCATGTACGGTCGTAGCGCCTCCGGAATCGTGATGCTCCCGTCCTCGTTTTGATTCATCTCGAGCAGCGGGATCAAAATGCGCGGGCTCGCGATGCAGGTGTTATTCAGCGTGTGAACGAAGAGCTTCTTGCCGTCTTTCGTCTCGTACTTGATGTTCAGTCTTCGCGCCTGGAAGTCGCCGAGATAGGAGCAGCTGTGCGTCTCGCCGTAGGCGCCGCGGCTGGGCATGTAGGTCTCGATATCCTGCATGGTGACCTTGCCCTTGCCCATGTCGCCCGTACAGATATCCAGCACGCGGTAGGGCAGGTTCAACAGTTGCAGCACCTCTTCCGCATTCGTACGGATCTCTTCGAAGAGGGCGAGTGCGATATCCACGTTGGCCGGGCACAGAACCACCTGCTCCACCTTGTCGAACTGATGGATGCGGTAGAGGCCCTTCGCATCCTTGCCGTAGGTCCCCGCTTCGCGCCGGAAACAGGGCGAGAATCCGGCGTAGCGCTTGGGTAAATCATTCTCTTTCAATACCTCATCCTTGTGGTAGCTGCAGACCGAGACTTCCGACGTGCCGATCATGTAGAGGTCGTCGGCTTGGATCTTCTCGCCGCGCTGCTCTTGGGCGCCCACGGCGTATGTCTGCTCTTCCGCTCCGGGGAAGAACCCGGTTCCCATGAGGCAGTCGAAGCTGGCCATGTACGGCGGCGTGAAGTGGATCCAGCCTTTCTTGCCCAGATGATCCAATGCGAGTTGCAGCACGGCGCGGTGCAGACGTGCGCCGTCGCCTTTGAGGAAGTAACTCCGTGCCCCCGCGATCTTCACCCCGCGCGGGATATCGATGATGTCCAAGGCCTCGCCGAGTGTGACGTGATCCTTTGGCTCTTTCACTTTCAGGAGCTTCTTCGGGTCGCCCCACCTCTTCACTTCCACGTTGCCGCTCTCATCCTTACCCACCGGCACGCGCGGGTGCGGGAGCGATGGGAGCATCAGCTGGAGCTTCATCCATGTCTCCTCGGTCTGCTCAAGCTCGTTCAAGCGGTGCTTCAGTTCCTCCGAGAGCCCTTTCATTTCTTTCAGTGCCGTTTCTTTCTCTTTCCCCTTCAAACCCGGGATGCGCTTACTCGCCGAGTTCTGCCGGGCACGCATGTCGTCCGTCATCTTCTGCAGTTCCCGCCGGTACCCATCGATTTTGAGGAACGCTTTGATATCCACCTTGATGTTCTTCTTGTCGGCGGCGTCCTGGTAGACGTCGGGGCGTGCGCGCAGATCTTGGAGATCGATCATGAGTCAGCAGTGTAGCAAATTCCATGCTCTGCAGGCGTCAGTCCCGTACGTTGCCCGCGAAATGGCACCGGAGACCATGAAAGGCTTGTTGTACAAACGCCTCCACGGTTTTTCCGTTACGGCCAGGGTCACTCAATTGTTGCAGCAGTACCTGCATGGCGGCGTGGCCGAAATCGAACCGCGCTCCCTCAATCGAAACGCCGATGTACTCCGTTTCACGCATGACAGCGGTGTGAATATGGCGATCTCCGCGCAGGTCCAGGGGCAGATCAAACCTTTCATCGTTTATCCGGAGGATGGGTTGGCGTTCATTTTTCATGGAGCGTGAATCTACGCTGCGGCAAGCGTCTGTCAAGGAACCGGAGGGCGGAACAAACGAGGGAAACACCACGCAGAAAAAAAGAGCCGAAAGAGAGGGAGCCTCTGGAAAAGAAGGGATCATCGGGTACACTACCCTGACATGTCCGAGGCGAAGCCCTTCAAATTAGTGGCTCCCTTCCAGCCCACCGGCGATCAACCGGGCGCTATCGCGAAACTCATCGAGAACCTGCAAAAGGGCGAGAAGCACCAAACTCTCCTCGGCGCGACGGGCACGGGCAAGACCTTCACCATGGCGAACGTTGTCCAGGCGGTGCAGCGTCCCACGCTTGTCCTCGCACACAACAAGACCCTGGCCGCGCAGCTCTGTAGCGAGTTTAGAGAGTTCTTCCCCGATAACGCCGTCAGCTACTTCGTCTCGTACTACGACTACTACCAGCCGGAGGCATATCTGCCTTCGACGGATACCTATATCGAGAAGGACGCCAGCATCAACGAGGAGATCGAAAAGTTCCGCCACGCGGCCACCATGAATCTGCTCACGCGCAAGGACGTGCTCATCGTCGCGTCGGTGTCGTGCATCTACGGCTTGGGGAACGTATCGGACTACGAGGCGCTCGCCATCCATCTGGAAAAAGGGCAGCCCATTCAGCGCGATACGCTCCTCCGCCGCCTCACGGACATCCAGTACCGCCGCAGCGGCATCGAGTTCAAGCAGGGAATGTTCCACGTGCTCGGCGATACCGTGGAGATCTTTCCTCCCGGGGGAGACACGGCGATCCGGCTGGAGCTCCCTTTCGACGAGATCGACTCGATTGAGGAAGTCGACAGCTTCACGGGGGAACTCTTGAAGAAGATGGACGAAGTGACGGTCTTCCCCGCCGCGCACAACGTCACGACCAAGGAGAAGATCGACCGTGCGGCAGCCTCCATCATCGAGGATATGAAAGTGCAGGAGCGGATGTTTCTGGAGGCCAAGGAGTTCGCCAAGGCCGAGCGCATCCGCACGCGCACCGAGTACGACGTGGAGATGCTCAAAGAAACCGGTTACTGCACCGGCATCGAGAACTACGTCCGCTACTTCGAGGACAAGGCGCCCGGGTCGCCCCCCTCCACGCTCCTCGATTACTTCCCCAAGGATTTTCTGCTCATCGTGGACGAGTCGCACATCACGATTCCGCAGATCGGCGGGATGCACGAGGGCAATTTTAGTCGCAAGCAGACGCTGGTGGATTTCGGATTTAGGCTCCCGAGCGCGCACGACAATCGCCCGCTCAAGTTCGAGGAATTCGAAGCGCGCGTCGGGCAGGCCATCTATGTGTCGGCCACGCCGGGCAAGTATGAGTTCGCCCACACGCGCAAGGAGGGAATGTCGGAGCAGATCATCCGTCCGACGGGACTGCTCGATCCGCCCGTGACCGTCAAACCCACCAAGCACCAGATCGATGACGTGATGACCGAGATTCAGCAGACGCTTCAGCGCCGCGAGCGCGTGCTCCTCACCACGCTCACCAAGAAGATGGCCGAGGATCTCACACAGTTCTTGCAGGATGCGGATCTGAAAGTGCGGTACCTGCACAGCGATATCGAAACCATGGAGCGCATCGAGATTCTGCGGCAGCTCCGCACCGGCGAGATTGATGTGCTGGTGGGCATCAACCTGCTGCGCGAGGGACTCGACCTTCCCGAAGTGAGTTTCATCGGCATTCTCGATGCCGACAAGCAGGGGTTCCTGCGTTCGCGCGACGCACTCATCCAGACGATCGGCCGCTGCGCGCGAAACGTCCACGGTCACGTGACGCTGTACGGCGACCGGATGACGGATGCGATGAAGCGGGCCATCGACGAAACCAATCGCCGCCGCGCGATCCAGGAGGCGTACAACATGAAGCACGGCATTACGCCCAAGACCATCGAGAAAGCGGTGAAGGACATCGCCGAGGCCCATTCCAAGGCGGCCCTCAAACATCCGCATCGCGACCCCGCCAAAATGCCCAAAGACGAGAAGAAGCGCTTTCTTGAAGACCTCGAGGCGCAAATGGAACTTGCCTCCGCCAATCTGGAGTTCGAAAAAGCCGCAGATCTGCGTGATGAGATCGATTTACTCAGAAAAGAGCTTTAATCCGCCTTTACGCCATTTATGAGGGGCGAACCTCCAGGGAAATAATGCAAAGGAATGTTGACATTCCCAAAAAATCATTCACAATATCTCGCTATGGCACCACTCTCCACTCGTTCACGTTTTCTCGTCTCGGCGTTCGCCGTTGCTGTCTCTTCTCTGCTCTCCGTCCTTCCGGCCCAGGCCTCCTCGACCAATTACCGTTATGACTGGGACATCGAGTGGTTGCAGCAGACGAACGGAGGATTTGTGAACAACTACTTCTACGACCCCACGGCGTTCTACTATTCGCTGCCGTCCCGTGCGAAGAGTTTTGCCCTGCACTCTTACCATCGTCAGAACTACTACAAGACGTTCCATCGGTTCCCGGCCCCGACTTACTACGAACCGGAGCTTACGGCGCAGGAGCTTGCCACGTGCAGCAACTACACCTTCACGCGACCGGACCGCGTGCCGCCGTTCGGGTACGAGTGCACGAAGTAGGACGAAGGGAAAAGGACGAAGGACTAAGAGGTTATGGCATAAGACTTGCCGAAAGATGAACAGTTCGGTGTTACATCGCAACTTCGCCGCTCTGCCGCAAGACTGTCGTGAGGTGCAACGACTTCTCAACGCGCTTATCACCAAATGGATCACATGAACAACATAAGCAAAACCCTTCGTCCTTAGTCCTTAGTCCTCTGTCCTTCGTCCTTCATCACGACACCATCCCCAGCAGTTTTACTGCTTTCGCATACCCTTCCGGCGTGCCGGTATCGATGCGTGAGCCTTTGCATTCCAACGCGTACACCGGAAGAGTTTTGATCTTGGCGCTGAGCGCATCAATCAGGCGGATTTCTCCGTCTTTGCCCGAAGCGACATCGGACAGCGATTGAATCACCGAGCGCGGAACCAGGTAGCGCCCGACGATGCCGAGCGTGGAAGGCGCTTTGACGGGGTCCGGTTTCTCCACGAGACCTTTCACTTTCTTCAGGCATGGGTGCCCAGACACGGTCTTCTCGACATCGATCACGCCGTAGCGGTTCGTCTTCTCGCGCGGGATATTTTCGACGGCGATCAGCGCGAATTCTTTTTCAGGGATGAATTTGCATGCCGCAATGAGCTGCACGAGGCCCGGCTTGTCGCCGACGAAGAGGTCGTCCCCGAAGAGAATGGCCACCATCGGCGTCTTCACAAACTCAGCCGCCTGTAGAATGGCGTGTCCGTCTCCGAGCATCTGCTCCTGATATACGACATCGAAGTGTGCTTTGGTGTAGGGCTTGAGCGGATCGAGCAACTTCTCTTTTCCGCGCCGCCTGAGTTCGTTTCTGAGCGCATGATCTTCCTTGAAGTACTGTTCGATCGATTCCTTGCCGTGGCTGATCACGAAGCAGATGTTGTCGATGCCGGCCTCCAGGCACTCGTCCACGACGTACGCGATGATCGGACGGTTGCCGAGTGGCAGCAGTTCTTTGGGCACGGCTTTCGTCCACGGGAGGAACCGCGTGCCGAGTCCCGCCACGGGAAGGATGGCTTGGGTGATCTTCATCGGATGAGAGTGTAGAAGGTTTGCGAGGAGGAAGGAAAGGGAGGGAAAGGAAAGAGAAGAAATGGAGGTGAGAAAGGAGGTAGAGGAACCTCACGATTCCGGGAAAACCGAAAAAATTACCTTTTGGCCAACCCATGCGCTTTTTCCAACTATTTCCCTCTGCGATATTTTTGAGCCCGTTTGACCCAAAACCCAAAAACCGCTACAATGTCTCGATTTCTTCCACACAAACTCCCATGACCGTCTCGCAGTCCGCACTCGCCAAGGTCCATGATCTCTACGTCATGCAGATCGAGCTCTGGAAACATTTGCGCGAGGGAAATTTTCAGAAGGCCGACCAACGCAAAGAGACCCAGAAGTGTCTGAAACAATTTTCCAGGCTCCTCGATCAGGTGGACTGGCACTACATGGGGGGCGAGGACGTGCTCGCGGAATTGCGGACCATGCGGGGTGAAGTCTCGGCGAAACTGAGGAACATCCGGCGCAGGAAGAAGAAATAAAGGAAATAAAAGAAATAGAGGAATGAAAGGATGCCCGAAGTCAGGCTCCTCTATTCCTTTTATTTCTTCCCATTCTTCTATTTCCTCTCTATCTATCCTCCTTCACTGATTCTAATCACCTTCACCTTTTCCTCTTTCGGGACAAGGATCTTTAAGATGCTGTCTCGGTTGAACGTCGCCTTCACGCGCTTGGGATCGATGACGCAGGGCAGCGTGATGGAGCGCGAGAATTCCCCCCAGAAGCATTCCTGCAGATAGTACTGATCGCGCGCAATCGCATCGGGCACGGTCCTCCTGCCCCGAATGGTGAGCACCTTGTCGTCGACTTCAATGTCGAGGTCACTCAGTTTCACGCCCGCGAGCGGCGCACGCACGATGTAGTAGCTATCCTGTTCGTAGATGTCCACGGCGATCTGCCCGACCCCCGCGGGCCGTGTCGGAGCAGGATCTTCGGAGGTCAGTTTGACCGTGGTGGATGCCGGTGCCGCCCTCTGATCCCACTCGGATGATCCGAGTGCACTGAAGATGCCGTGGAAGGGAGAGGGCGCCATTTTCACGAATGGTATCGAATTTTGCATGGAATGCGCAAAGAGGATCGGTAGCGCATTGAGAGAGATGTGATGAATTGACAACGGCCGACCATTGACGATTGGCTATTTGGGAATTGGCAATACGCGATTTCAGCGGCGCATGTTCTGTCGCCGATCGCCAATCATTCGATAGCCAATCGCATTCCACTCAGGTAGCCTGCAGCGGATGATTCAGGCATTCGCCCAGTGGCTGGTCGATACCATCGGCACCTTCGGATACCCGGGCATCATCTGCCTCATGGCGGTGGAGAGTTCCTTCATTCCTTTCCCGAGCGAAGTGGTGATGATCCCCGCGGGGTACCTCGCCCGGCAGGGCCAGATGAACATGGGGCTTGCGATCCTCTGCGGTACCATCGGCTCCATCTTTGGGGCATGGGTGAATTACGCCATCGCCGCAACACTCGGTCGCAAGGCATTCCTCAAGTATGGTCACTGGTTCTTTGTCTCGCCCGAAAAATTCGAACGGGCCGAACGGTTCCTGCTCGAGTATGGAGAGATCGGCACCTTCGTGGGACGCATCATCCCGGTGGTGCGTCAGTACATCTCCTTTCCGGCCGGACTGGCCAGGATGCCCCTGGCACGCTTCACACTTTGGACGGGGCTCGGTGCGGGATTCTGGGTGACGGTGCTCGCGCTGATCGGGTATGCCGTCGGCGGGAACGAGGAATTGGTGAAGCAATGGTCGCAGACCGCCACGCTCTGGGCCATGGCTGGATGCGTCGTGCTGGTCTGGCTCTTGCTGAAGTGGAAGAAGTGGCGGAGAGGTCGTTCTTCCCCCGTGCAGGCATGACCGCGCTCCATGCGCTGCTTCTCGGCCTCATTCAGGGATTCACCGAGCTTCTGCCCATCTCGAGTTCCGGGCACCTCGCGCTCGCCGAGCGGTTCTTCGCCGTCCGGATTCCGCAGGGGCTCCTCGGCTTCGACATTCTATTGCATGCCGGATCACTGCTCGCCCTGCTGCTGTTCTACGCGAAGACCTGGGTGCGCGTGCTTCGCTCTCCGTTCATTGCGGATCGTGCAGGTATGCGGATGTTTCTCCTGCTCATCATCGCCACCGTCCCAGCCGGCATCGTTGGCGTGTTCTACGGCGAAGCACTGGATGCCCTACGCTCCCCATCCGCACTTGCCCTGGGGTTTCTGATTTCCGCCGGCGTGCTCCTCATCGCGGAACGCATGCCCGGCAAACGCCCCTTCACATCTCTTCGCATCGCGGAGGCGCTCCTCATCGGCATTGCGCAGGCCTGCGCGCTTTTACCGAGCGTCTCGCGGTCCGGCATGACGATTGCGGCGGGCCGCTCCCTTCAACTGAAGCGCAACGATGCCGTGGATTTCGGCTTTCTGATGGCTGTTCCCGCCATCGCGGGCGCCACGCTCTTCGCTGCCGCTTCGCTCCTGAACGGTTCGATGGCGCTTCCATCGCTGGCGGCGAGCAGTGCCGGATTTCTCGCATCCTTCGGCGCGAGCATCCTCGCGATCTTCCTGCTTCGGGCGTTCGTGCAACGGTTCAGTACCGCGTGGTTCGCGCTCTACCTGATTCCGCTGGCCGCTCTTTTGTGGATGTGAATTTTGTCCGGGTCATGTCATGCACATCACACGATGAA
This sequence comes from uncultured Candidatus Peribacteria bacterium, assembly GCA_964628345.1. GTDB lineage: Bacteria > Patescibacteriota > Gracilibacteria > Peribacterales > Peribacteraceae > Peribacter. The sequence goes on from CAZVLZ010000025.1 coordinate 10,925, forward strand.
ATACAGATGATGATGAATGTCGTTGCATTTTCACGGCATTATCACTATGTTTTTCCGCGCAAGTTCAGTGAACACACTGAGTCTTGATCTTGCGCACGCCACAAGTACAATGCGCCCCTACCTCTTCCCTCCTCATCTCCATGTCTTCTGTCGCCCTCAAGAACTGCATCCGCCGACTCCGTTTCGAGAAGAACATGACGCAGGAGGAATTGGCGTTGCGTACGGGTGTGAGCCGCCAGACGATCATGTCGATCGAGCGCGGACAGACGAATCCCTCCGTCCTTCTTGCCTATAAAATCGCCTCCGCCCTCTCGACGCCCATTGCGAGCGTGTTCCAGATGGAGGGGGCGCTGGCGCCGGTTTAGCATGGAAGGCAAACCTTGCGGTTTTCCTTCCATGAACCATCCTTTCCCTTCAGTGGTGTCGCTCCAGACGGGCGGAGCCCGTCTTCGCGACGGATTATTGAAGATCTGTGTCTGATAGAACGTGCGCATGAAGATTGGTGTGATTGGAAGCATGCATTGCACCGAACGGATGATGGAAGTGCGGGATGCGCTCATTGCCCAGGGTCATGATGCCTTTCTGACCTCATTGGCCCCGCCCTCCATGGGCCTTTCGGACAATGAAAAGCAGAAGCGCAAGATCGAAGACCAACTGGAGCGTGATGCGATTCGTGAATTTTGGAGGTTAATGCAGGGCGCAGATGCGGTGCTGGTGATGAATGTGGATCGGCACGGGATCAAGAATTACATCGGCGGCAATACTCTTCTGGAAATGGGATTCGCTCATGTGCTTGGGCAGAAGATTTTTCTTTTTCGCCCTATTCCCAACATTCCCTACTACCGTCCGGAAATCGAGGCAATGCGTCCCATCATTGTGAATGAGGATCTCACGCTCATTCGCTGACTCAGCCAGGAGAACGGATGTCCCCCATGGCTTCATCAAGTGCCACAGACTTTTTTGATGTACGCGTCTGCGGCTTTTTGGGCGGCAGCTCCGGATTCTTCATAGCGCTGGGCAGCCAGGTCTAGGCACTGTGCCAGTCGGCAGGAGGCGCACACCGCCCGTGCCATTGCCTGCGCGGCATCCTGACCTTTCTGGATGAATAACTGATGGATCGCATGGACAGAGGGCAGATTCTTCCCCGATATCAGATTTCCCGAAGAGGATACACGATCCGCTACAGATACTGGAGCGTTCGATGCATCGCATCTTTCAAGATCACTCGATGAAAGGATGGCATAGCAACACTGCGCACAAGTTCCTTTGATCACCGACACTTCCGGATACGGGCAAGCCGGTCCGTTTCGCTGTTCCGATAGCCCTGAAGCCACTCGTACGATCACGGGCCAGCCAGCTCCGTTGAGTCCTCGCAATTCTGCATCGGTTTTTCCGGGAAAATCCGACGGATTGATTGCGTGGTCCACCACGGCTTTTGCCATCCTCTCCACATACGTTTCTCCATGCGCGCACGCTTGAGGAGTTGCCGGTGACTGTTCAGACGGCTGCATGGTGCGTCAGCATCGCAGATGCTTCTGTCTGTGGCAATGCGGTGCGGATGTCCTCCATCACGATTTGAGGGGCCCTGTTTCCGTTCCACGTATCGATGCCGATCGTACAAATCACATCGAGGGGAGCGGCAGCGGCGTCCATCAGATGACCCAGGCGCCACCCAATTGTTTTGATCCCTGCGATACGGCACTGCAGGTGCGCGCCTTCGTTGCCCACACGACGCGTCTGTTCCAGTCGCACATTTTGCAGCAGGAAGAGCGGTTCCACATTGCCCTGCCCATAGGGCTCCAGACGCTTCAGCTGTTCGCAGAAATCGAGCGAGATATCCTTCGTTTCGATCACGGTGTCCGCGGTGAGCGCGGGGGTGAGATCCTCCCGCTTCGTGCGTGCGGCCGCATCTGCCGAGAGGCGTCGGATGACTTCGGTGAGATGGCGCTCGGGGAACGTGCATCCTGCCGCCTGCGCGTGGCCGCCGAAACTTGAAAGCAGATCCGCGATCCGTTCCAGACCTTCGGTCACATGGTAGGCGCGCGTACTCCGCAGCGATGCCGTGCATTCCTGATTCCGAATAGTCGTCACGATGCTGGGGCGCCCCGTGACTTCGGTGAGGCGGCCCGCGATGAGCCCGATGAGGCCTTCGGGGAATTCCGTATCCGCAACCGCGAGGAGTGCGGGGAGAGAGGCAAGTTCTTCCATGGACGGCTGCGGAGAGAGGTGCAGGAGGTTCCATGCACGGGTGATCAGACTGCCCGTAGCGTCCTGCCGGGAGCTGTTCAGGCGTTCGAGTTCCTGGAGCGCCTCCCCACCTTCCAGGAGCGCCGTGAGCGCGATCATGGGGTCCTGCATGCGTCCGGCGGCGTTGATGCGGGGAGAGATCCTGAAGGCGATATCCGTGCTCGTGAGAGGCGTTCCATGCGTGCGCACGGACGTTGCGAGGAGGGCAAGCGGTCCCTCTTTCAGGGCAGTGAGGGCGGCGATGCCCTGTTGTACCAGGGTGCGGTTCATGCCGCGCAGTTCCACCAGGTCCGCGATGGTGCCGATGGCCGCGAGGGCAAGGTCCGTCTGATGATCCTCCCATGCGTCTGTCCCTTCGAGTGCGCGCACGAGTTGCAGGGCGACACCGACGCCCGAGGGATGCGGCTCCGGATGATTGGGGGCGAGAGCGGGATGAATCAGAGCCAGCGCATGCGGTACCTCATCCTGAACGTGGTGGTGATCCGTCACGATCACATCGATTCCGAGCGCGGAAGCAGCGGCAATTTCCTGCACGGCGGTAATGCCCGTGTCCACCGTGAGGAGCAGCGTGACACCGCGCGCCGCACATTCCTTCACAATCGATGGATTGAGGCCGTAGCCATCGTGCACGCGATGCGGTAGGCGCATGACAGGTGCCACGCCGTGTCTTCGAAAGAAGCGCGCGAGGAGCGCCGTCGCCGTAATGCCGTCGCAATCGTAGTCTCCAAAAATTTCAATCGTCTCATGTGCCGCGATGGCGCTGCGTATCCGTTCCGTTGCCTGCGGCATATCCGGAAAGATCTGCGGTGACGGAAGTGCGCCTCCATTCAATTGCCGTTCCGCAAACAATCGGGCCACGAGAGCTGATGGCAATACATCACTCTGCTCAGGGATACTCCAGCGTTTCCCCGTCAATGAAAGAGGAAGGCTCACAGGCAAGGGAGACTAGCAGTTGAAGGGAAGTGTCGGAAGAGGCCAAAAAACTGCACACAAAACAGTCCTAATCCTCATACTCCAATCCCCAATCCCTATCGCGCGATCATCACTTTCCCCTTCTTTGCCCGCCAGATCGTCCAGCCGACTGCGCCGATCATCGTGATTCCTGACAGGATTCCGCCCGCGCCCGTGGGGGCCAGCGGGGCGCCACCATGCAGGGTATCTGCCTGCAGGGGGATCATGCGCCCGCCGTACAGCACCACCTGCTGATTGCGCTGCACGCGATCGAGCAGCCGGATGGTTTCGAGCAACCGATAATCCTCTGCGCTGATGGAGCCTTCGGGAGCGGCACCGTTGCCTTCCAGCGGCATTGGAACAGATGCAACGCTCGACGCTTCTGAAGAGCGCTGTGTATTGAAGAGAATTTCCTGCTCGCGCTCCCGGCGATCGGCGCTCTCGCGCGTCTGCTGCTCGACACGTGTATCGCTCTCGCGTTTCGTCGGAGGCAGATAGAGTTCCTTGTTGAGCAGCACGTCCTCCGGCGACAGGTAGGCCAGTGCGGCGGGAGCCGCGACGAGCCCGAGAATGATGAGAGTGCCGCGGAGGATGTGTTTGTGAATCATCGGATCATTATACAGGATTTGGGGCTTTTTAGCAATCGGTCCCTCCGGTCATGAGACACTGGTAATAGCGTTCTCCGTCGGAGATATCGTTGCCCACCGTGGACCACTTGCGTGGATCGGTTTCCTTTTCGTCGACGGTGCCGTTGAGGTTCTTATCCTCGCCAAGCACCTGTGTGTTGCGTCCGGTTCCGATCTTCATGAGTCCGTCCGGCAACCCGTCGCGGTCCGTATCCCATTTGATCGGATCGGTCTCCGTCCGGTCGATGCGGCCGTTGTGATTGGTATCCTCCAAGCCGTCGATGAGTCCGTCACCGTCCGTATCGCGCCGGGTCGCGCTGGAGTGCAGGAAGAAGAGTTCGCGACCGTCCGACACGCCGTCTCCGTCGGAATCAGCGACCAGCGGATCGGTGCCGTATTCCTTTTCCACCTGGTCATTGGCTTCGTCATCATCCGGATCGAGACCGATTGCGAGCGGAACCTGGGACATGATGTAGCAAATACTGCCCGGCTCAAATGTTTCT
>CAZVLZ010000026.1:0-4417 GCA_964628345.1 uncultured Candidatus Peribacteria bacterium
GCGTCACGCGGTCCACGGAGAGCGTCACCTCATCGTACTCACTGGGAGTGCGCGGGCGGCGATCACCTTTCTTGCGGTCGGGGCGGGAGGATTTGGCCATGTGTTGGGATGAGGGATTGGGGATTGGAATGGTAGGAATGAAAGATGCACCCCTTTGAGGATGCGGAAATCAGAATTGAAGCCCGCCTTCGCGGGCGGCGTCGGCGAGCGCCTGCACGATGCCATGGTAGGCGTAGGCGTTGCGGTCGAAGACGATCGAAGTGATCTTGGCCTCTTTGGCCTTCTTGGCGATGAGCGCACCGAGCTTCTTGGCGCCCTCTACGGTGGGCTTGGCCTTCACCTCGCGCGTTCCGGCCGCCACGATGGTCTTGCCCGCATCGTCGTCAATCACCTGCACCATGACCTGCCGAAGAGAACGGTACACCGTGAGACGGGGACGCAGAGCCGAGCCATGGACCCGGGCGCGGATGCGCCTCTTTCGCTGAAGCCGATTCTGGAGCTTGGAACGTATCATGGTTCTGGGAGATTATGCGGAAGGTGCGCCCTTGCCAACTGCAGCCTTGCCAGGCTTGCGGCGGACAAACTCGGTACTGTAGCGGATGCCTTTGCCCTTATACGGCTCCGGCAGGCGGAAGGAACGGATATTGGCGGCCACCTGACCGACGAGCTGCCGGTCTGAGCCAGAGATCGTGAGCAGGTTCTTATTCTTCTCATCCTGTGCCATCGTGATCCCTTCCGGGATCGGAAATTCCACGGGATGCGAAAAACCGAGATTCAGAATCAGCTTTTTGCCCTGCACTTGTACCTTGTAGCCCACGCCGATGACTTCGAGCGTTTTCTTGTAGCCTTCGGAAACCCCGCGCACCATATTCTCGACGAGCTGGCGCGTGAGACCGTGACGCGCCCGGGCTGCAGCGCTGTCACCCTTGCGTTCGACAATGACCTTGGCGCCGTCCACTTTCACCGTGACTTCAGGCAGGAAGACGTACTTCAGCTCTCCCTTGGAACCCTTCACGGACACCGTCTGGCCCGTGACGGAAACCGTCACGCCGCTGGGGATAGCCACTGGTTTGCGTCCGATGCGGGACATTCGAGGGATTGGGGATTGGGGATTGGAATAATAGGAATTAGGAGACGGTGCAGAGTACTTCGCCGCCGATCTTCTTCAAGCGGGCCTCGCGATCGGTGATGAGCCCCTGACTCGTGGTGAGGATGGCAATGCCGTAACCGTGTTCGACAGGCTTCATCTCTTCAACGGAACGGTAGACGCGGCGGCCGGGTGTGCTCATGCGCTTGAGAGAGAGGGACGGACGATCCGTGAGAAAAGTAATCACAATCTCCTGCCTGGGCGCGGTGCCTTCCACAGCCACGCTCTGGAGCATTCCTTCGCGCACCATGAGCTCGCAGAGTTGCAGCTTGATCCTGGACAGAGAGGCACGGCACTGCGTGCGCCCCGCAGACTGTGCATTGCGGATGCGGGTGAGGAGATCGCCGATGGGGTCAGAGAGGACAGACATGATTACCAGGAGGATTTGGTGATACCGGGAATTTGACCATTGCACGCGAGCTCACGGAAGCAGATGCGGCAGATTTTGAAGAAACGAAGGTACCCATGCCGCCTGCCGCAGAGGGTGCAGCGGTTGTAGACGCGCGTGGAGAAGGCGGATTTCTTGCCGGATGCCTGGGCCTTGAGGAATGCATCGAGGGCCTTGCGCTGCTTATTGACGAGTGCGATACGAGCCATGCGTGGGGATTAGGGATGGGGGATTGGAGATGAGGAAGCAGAGGAGGATTTCTTGGTCACGCGTTCGGCACGGAAAGGCACACCCATGTGCTTGAGCAGGGCACGCACGGGTTCATCCGTCTTGGCATTCGTGGTGATCTGCACCTGCACACCGAAGATCTTGCCGGTATCGGTGGGCGGGACTTCGGGGAAAATCGAGTGATCTTTGAGGCCGATGGCGTAGTTGCCATGACCATCCAGCTTGGTCGTCACGCCGCGGAAATCGCGGATACGCGGGAGCACGTACGACAGCAGCCGGTCGAGGAATTCCTCCATGCGGCGACCGTGGAGCGTCACGACTGCTCCCACCACCAACCCCTCGCGGATCTTGAAGTTGGAGATCGCCTTGCGGGACCGCGTGAGCACGGCTTTCTGGCCGGTGATCCTGGCCAGGCTCTGCGCCACGAACTCGTGCGCCTCTTTCGTATCCATCTTTTCGCGGTTGATCCCCACGTTCACCGTGACCTTCATAATGCGCGGGAGCGCGTGCACGTTGGTGATCTTGAGGTCCTTCTTCAGGGCTTCTGCAATGGTTCCGTGCAGCCGATCATGGAGGGATTCATACTTCTTCATACATGCAGGGATGACTCTTCGAGCGCCCTCACCCTACCCTCTCCCATGGGGAGAGGAGATTCGGATGAGGTCCGAAGCGATTGCTCGTGGGAGAGTGGCCGAAGATGGGTGCTGCTGAATTTCATAACTTAGGAACCACGTCCGTGGCTGAAGGATTCGGGAATGCGTGTCTCTGCGGGAACGCTATGATCGGTCACCTGTCCTTTCGGATCTTCGCCCTCCACCGCCTCCGCACCGAAGCTAAGTCTCTTCCAGAAGGGCTTGCGCTCCGGCCCGGCTACTTTCTGCGTCACTTCTTCTCCCCCTTTCTCACCTTCCTTGCTCTTCAACGGCGCCGCTTTGGGACCTTTCTTGGAAGTGACCTTGCTCTTGACGAGTATCTCACCGCTGACCTTGGCAATGCGCATTCTGTGACCCTTCTCGTCGATCTTCACGCCAATGCGCGTCGGTTTCTTGGTCTTGGCATCCAGCACCATCACGTTGCTCGCAGCAATGCTCGCTTCGTACTTGAGGCGCTGCCCGGGACCCTGGGCCGTCTTGCGGACGTGACGGGTACGCATGTTCACGTCGCTCACCACCAGGCGGTCGCCGAGGACGCGCAGGACCGTTCCGGTCTTGCCCTTATCTTTGCCGGCAATGACGAGGACGGAATCGCCCGTGTGAATTCTCATAAGACGTCGGGGGCAAGGGAAAGGATCTTCTTGTAGCCGCCGATTTTGAGCTCGCGGGCCACGGGTCCGAAGACGCGGGTGCCTTTGGGCTGTCCATCATTGGCGATGATCACGCAGGCGTTGTCGTCGAATCGCACCCCTCCCCCGTCCACGCGGCGGATGAAGTCACGCGTGCGCACAATCACCGCACGCTCCACGGCCTTCTTGCGGACCGTTCCGCGCGGAGCCGCCTCCTTGATCGCAACCACGATCACATCGCCGATGTGCGCGTAACGTCGTTTGCTGCTTCCGAGCACCTTGATGCACATGGCCGACTTGGCACCCGTATTATCCGCCACAACGAGGATGGATTGCTGCTGGATCATTTCTTGGAAGAAGCAGAGGAAACAGAGGATGTAGAGGAGGATTTCTTCTCGTGAACCGTATGCTTCTTTTCGCGGTGGATGCTCTTCTCAATCGCCTCTTCCTCTTTGAGTTCGCTCACGCGCGGAACACGCTCAACGACCTCCGTGATCCGGAAGCACTTGTTCTTGCTCAAGGGACGACACTCCGTGATGATGACAGTGTCGCCCACCACGAGATCCGTGTGCTCGCCGATGTCTGCCAGGAATTTTTTGCTGCGCGTAAACCGCTTCTGATAGAGCGGATGGAAGATTGAGCGATGCACGGTCACCGTCACGGTGCCCGTCATTTTCGCCGAAGTAATCTGACCTTTCTTGGTTCTCATGCGTGAGTGTGGGAGGTGGACTTGCGCGCTTTGGAAGCGGATTTGCCCGGTGCGGCAGAAGCGGGAGCAGCGAGTGTACTGGGCTTCGCCGAGCCCTGCAATTGGGTTGCATTCTTTCTTGTCCACTCCGTGTTCATCCGTGCGAGCGTGCGCCGCTCGCGGCGGAGCTTGGCGGTGTCTTTCTCTTTCTTCATGTGTATGGCGAGCCGGATCTGCTCTACGAGCAGCGTCTGGGCTTTGATCTCGCGCGCGAGATCAGGCATCTGCATCGCACGGAGTTCGCCGGTGGCAGAGGACTTTGGCATGGGTTAGAGGAGAGAGGTGGTGACAATCTTGGTGCGAAGGGGAAGCTTGTAGGCGGCGAGCTCAAGTGCTCTCTTGGCTGCCTGCTCATCCAAACCGCCCATTTCAAAAATCATGGTGCCCGCGCGAACGAGTGCGGAGTAACGCTCGAGTGAGCCCTTGCCGGAGCCCATCGGAACTTCGGCGGCTTTGCGCGACACGGGGATGTGCGGAAAGATGCGAATCCAGATTTTGCCTCCGCGCTGCACGCTGTGCGTGAGCGCACGACGGGCCGCCTCGATCTGACGGGCGGTCAACTCCCCGGCTTCCTGTGTCTTCAGCCCCACCGTCCCGAAGGCAAGTTGTGTCCCGCGCGTGGCA
>CAZVLZ010000026.1:4492-15163 GCA_964628345.1 uncultured Candidatus Peribacteria bacterium
CCGCGGTAGCGGTGCTGCTTGCGCCGTTTGATTTTCTTGGGTTCGAGCATGGGAAGCTAGAGCAGAATTAGGATTGTGGCTGGGAATGCGAATGGAGAGCAGCGGAATGAATCTGCTGGACCTTCTTGAAGACGAGACCGTGATACACCCACACCTGCACGCCAATCGTGCCGTACGTCGTGATGGCATGGCGGGTCGCGAACTCCACGTTCGCCCGGAGCGTCTGGAGGGGAATATTCCCCAGCTTGTGCAGCTCGGCGCGCGCGATCTCGGCGCCGTTCAGGCGTCCGGAAATGGTGACTTTGATGCCGATGGCCCCCGCCTGCATGGCCTTCTCCAATGCCATTTTCACGGCGCGGCGGTAGGGCATGCGGCGTTCGATCTGCCCCTGAATCGTTTCGGCGATCACATCGGCATTGGCGTCGGGATTGCGGATCTCCTGGATATTCACTTCGAAGGACCCTCCCCACTCTTTCTCCAGCTGCTTGCGCATGTCCTCGATGGCAGCGCCCTGCTTGCCGATGATCACGCCGGGCTTGCTCGAGTGGATGACGACGGAAGTCTTTTTGCCGCGATCGATCTCGATCAGGGCAATGCCGGCATCTTTCATCTTGCTCATGATGGATCGGCGGATCTGCACGTCCTGCAGGAAGGCATCGCGGAATTTCTTGCCGCGGGCATACCACTTGCTCGGCCACGAGTGCGTGAGTCCGATCCGAAAGCCGTTGGCGTTCACTTTCTGGCCCATTTACTTGGAGGAAGAGGATGGAGACGATTTCTTCGCTTTCGACTTCTCAGAAGCGACTCCTTTTACCGTTTTTTCCGCCTTCTGTGAAGCTTTTGCTGAACTCTTCGTCTTTCGGGAAGTCTCGTCATCACTGTCGGCAACTCCCAACACGATCTCAATGTGGCTCAGAAATTTGCGCATGGGACGCATGCGACCGCGCGCCATCGAGACGCCACGGCGGTAGCCCTGTGCCTGGTTCACGACGATGGAGCGGATGACCAGCTCTTCCATGCGCTGCTTCGCATTGTGCGAGGCATTGGCAACGGCGGACTTGAGCAGCGCGAGGATCATGCGTGCTCCTTTCTTGTGCGTGTGCTCGAGCGATTCGAGCGCCTCGGGCACCGCACGTCCGCGGACCATCTGTGCGATGACATTGGCTTTCTTGGGCGCGATGCGGGCGGAGCGTAAGTAGGCTCTCATGGGTTATTTGGAAGCGGGTTTACCGGACGCGGGGGCGGCGGGTGCGGGAGCGGCGGCGGCTGTTGCCGCAGCGGCCTGCGCTTCCTGCATCTTGCCACCGTGCACTTTGAACTTCGTCGTCCAGGAGAATTCACCGAGTTTGTGTCCCACCATCTGCTCCGTGACGTACACGGGCGTGAACTCCTTGCCGTTGTGCACCGCGAATGTGAAACCCACAAACTCCGGCGGGATGTCGCAGTCGCGGGACCACGTCTTGAGAATCTTCTTGCTGCTGGACTCCACCATCTTCATCACCTTCTTCAGGAGACGAGGATCGATGTAGGGGCCTTTGCGGAGGGAGCGGGACATTGTAGGGGGTAGGGTTAGGAGTAGGGTTAGAAGGAGGTAGGTTACTTCTTGCGTGGCTTCTTGATGCGGCGGCGGACAATCCACCGGTTGGTCACCTTCTTTTTGCGGCGGGTCTTGACCCCGCGGGCCGGCTTGCCCCACGGCGTCTTGGGCCCGTTTCTGAGTCCGATCGGGGAATGTCCTTCTCCGCCTCCATGCGGGTGATCCACGGCGTTCATGGACTTGCCCAGCACCTGCGGACGATGACCGAGCCAGCGGCTGCGTCCGGCCTTGCCGATGGAAATGAGGTTGTGTTCGAGATTGCTCACCGTGCCGATGGTCGCGAAGCACTCTTTCTGGACACGGCGCACCTCGGTACTCGGCAATTGAATGAGAGCGTAATCGCCATCCAGTCCCATCAGCGTTGCGGAGGACCCTGCCGAGCGGACAGTCTGTCCGCCGCGACCGCGTTTCGTCTCCACATTGTGAATCTTGTAGCCCATCGGGATGTACTGGAGCTGCATGCAGTTGCCCACCTTCACTTTTGTGCGATCGGCGCAGACCACCTGCATGCCGACCTGGAGTCCATCCGGAGCCAGGATGTAGCGTTTGTCACCATCGCTGTAGTGCACGAGCGCGATATAGGCCGAACGATTGGGATCGTACTCGATGGAAGCAACGACTCCCGGCACGCCGGACTTGTCGATGCGCTTGAAATCGACCAGGCGGAAGAGGCGCTTGTGTCCGCCACCGCGATGCCGGACCGTGATGCGCCCGACGTTATTGCGACCGTTGATGGCCCGTTTGCCGAAGGTCAGCCGCTTCTCGGGCCGCTTCTTCGTGAGGCCAGAGAAGTCCGCGATCGTCATCTGACGTCGTCCGGGTGTCGTTGGGCGGCAGGAGCGGAGTGCCATGCTTAGGAGTGCTTAAAGGAAGCGAGATCGAGAGGCTTGCTCTTGGGCTTGAGCGTGACCATCATCTTCTTCATCGCTGCGCGCTTCACCATGGTCTGTCCGTCTGAGCCGAAGGAACGGCGCTTGCTGCGCGTGCGCATGACACGCAGTTCCGCCACATCAATGTCGTAGAGATGTTCCAACGCGGCCTTCACGTCGATCTTGGTCGCAGATTTGTTGACCCAGAGCGTGTAGGCATGCCGTTCGGCGGCCTTCTGGCGTTCTGCCTTTTCCGTGACGACGGCGCCGAGGATGGTGCGGGAGAAGTCCATTTAAGATTTCTTGGGGGAAGCGGATTTCTTCGCAGGAGCTTTCTTTGCTGTTTTTGGCTTCGCAGAGGCATTTTCTGCCTTCTTCCCTGCAGGAACTTTCGCGGGAATTTCCTGCGCCACGCGCTGCTTATGGGCCGTGAAAATCTGCTCCGCCTTCTTCAGTGCCTCTGTGAGGAAAATCACGTGCTGGGCATGCATGATGTCCTCCGGGTTGAGGTAGTTCACGAGGAGCGTCTTCACGCGCGGAATATTGCGCACGGAGAGCATGAGACCATTCTGCCGCTCGGGCAGGACGACCAGGATCGGCCGACCGATGGCCACGGGGAGCTTTTGGAGGAGCGTAAAGGCCTGCTTTGTTTTCACGGTGTCGGGATAACTCTCCAGACCCATGATCACCCCGCGCTTCGCCTGGTAGGAAAGGCTGGAAAGGAGGGCGGCACGGCGCATGCTGTGCGGCATCGAGCGGGTGAAGTTGGCCACGTTGCGCGGGCCGAATGCTTTGTTGCCTCCTCTCAGAAGAGGGCTGCGGATCGGACCGCGGCGCGCACGACCTGTCCCCTTCTGGGGCTGGATCTTGCGCGTGGACCCGCGAATTTCGCTGCGCGTCTTCACGTGGGCGATGGCGGCACGACGGTTCCCCTGTTGCTGTCGGACGGCCTGGTGCATGAGCCCCGTTTGGATCGGAGCCTCGAAGAGGGCGGACGGCAGCTCCACTGTCCCCTTCTTCGTGCCGGTAGCGGTGTAGACATCAATCGTCATTATTTCTTGGAGGGAGCGGATTCAATCGTGACGTAGACGGTCGCGCCGGAAGGACCCGGAACGGGGCCTTTGACGGCCAAAACGCCGCTTTTCACGTCACACGCCATCACCGGGCGATGCTTGAGTGTCAGTTGATCCAAACCCATGTGTCCCGGATAGCGCTTCCCTTTAATCACGCGACCCGGTTTCTCACGCATGCCCGACGAACCTGGTTCGCGGTGATGGTGAGATCCATGCGACACGGGACCGCGGGTGAATCCGTACCGTTTCACCACTCCCTGAAATCCCTTTCCTTTGCTGACACCGACAATCGTGACCTGGCTTTCGGCCGGAACGGACTCGACCGTCACCTGTGTGCCGGGGTTGAGCCCATCAAGGGACTCGACCGCCCATTCCTTCTGCACGGCATACCGCACGTGCTCCTTGCCCTTGCGCGACTTCCAATTCTTGGGATCGATCCCCAGAACAACGGCATCGTAGCCGTCTTTCTCCTTGGTTTTCGTGCGGACCACGATGTTCGTCGGAACCCGCAGATACGTCACGGGAATCGCTTCCCCGCTCTCGAGGAAGACCTTGGACATGCCGACCTTGCGGGCAATCAAACCTGTTGGCATAGAGGTGCGGGAGGTTCGTCTGGCCCGCTTATTCTGAGAATTCAGAAGGCGGACTGGAACGTCGCAAATTCTTCGATTCACCCCGAAGAGTGAATCGGAATGCGGGGGGAGTGTAGGGAGGAGGGCTGGGAGGGTCAAACGGTTTCTTGCAAATTTTGTACCCGTGGCGCACAGACACAATTCAATTCCCCGTCTAACCACGCTATCCTCTTCCCATGCAGTGGGTTGACTCCATCGTCGGCGAGGTCGAGAAACGCTTCGCGAAGGAAATTGCTGCGAAGAAGCCGCTGATCCTCAGAGATGAGAAGACGCTGTCGGGCCGCGTGCATGTGGGATCGCTGCGCGGCATCGTCATTCACGGGGTGCTCGCACAGGTGATGCGGGAGAAAGGCATCGCCTGCAAATTTCTGTACGAGATGAATGACTTCGATCCCATGGATGAGCTGCCTGCGACACTGGAAAACCGCGAGGAATTTCGCAAGTACATGGGCCAGCCCCTCTTCACGGTCCCCCCTCCTGATCCGAAGAAAGCGCCGAATTATCCCCTGGTTTTTGGCAACGAACTCGAGGAGGTAGTGAGCGATCTTCAGCTGCCGATCACGTACTACCCGCTCGCACCGCTCTACAAGGAAGGGAAGTTCAACGAAGTGATCCGCTCGGCGCTCGATCATGCCACGGAGATCCGCGCCATTTACCGCGAAGTGAGCGGGAGTGTGAAGCCCGACGACTGGTACCCGCTGCAGGTGATCTGCGAGCAATGCGGCAAAGTGGGCACGACGCAGGTGACCGGCTGGAATGGAAAAGAAGTGACGTACACGTGCAAGAAAAATCTGGTGAAGTGGGCGCAGGGCTGCGGCCACTCGGGAACGGTGAGCCCGTTCGACGGTCACGCCAAACTGCCGTGGAAGGTGGAGTGGCCGGCCAAGTGGAAGGTGATGAACGTTGCGATCGAAGGAGCGGGCAAAGATCACTCCGCGGCCGGCGGCTCGCGCGACATCGGTCGCAGGATCGTGGAAGAAATCTTTCACTACCCCGAGCCGCTGAATATTCCCTACGAGTTCTTCAACATCGGCGGCAAGAAAATGAGCGCGAGTAAAGGACTCGGCGCGTCGGCCAAAGAAGTATCGGACCTGCTGCCGCCAAAGATCCTCAAGCTTCTGATGATCCGCAAGCAGCCCAACCAGCCGATCGACTTCGATCCGGAGGGCGTGACCATTCCACAGCTGTTTGATGAGTTTGACCGGCTGGCGGACTACGCCTTCGGCCGGCAGGAGAAAGAGGAGCCCGACTTCGTCCGCACGTTCGCCCTTACGCAAACGGATTTCCCCAAGGAGCCGCAAGACCTCTGGCATATGCGCTTTTCCCTCGTGGCGTTCATCGTGCAGATGCCGCACTTGGACCTGATGGAGGAAGCGGCGAAAGCAAAGGGTTCAGCCCTGTCTGAAGCCGAAAAGTCTGATCTGCGGGAACGAGCGGACTATGCGCAGCGCTGGCTCAAAGGATTGGCACCGGCGCAGTTCCGGTTCACCTTCGTTGAAGTCGCGGATTTTGATCCGAAGGATCTTCCTGCCATCTCCCCATCACAGAAGAAAGCCTTCGGGATGATCCTTGAGCGACTGCAGGGAACCGCCTGGGAAGGGGATCCCATTCACAAAGTGCTTCACGCGGTGAAGACGGAGCTGAACATGCCGCCGAAAGAAATCTTCGCGCCGCTCTACCAGCTCTTCTTCAGGCGCAACGACGGCCCGCAGATGGGCTGGTTGCTCTCGACTCTTCGAAAGGAAGATGTATTGGAACGAATTGGAGACTATTGCGGCTGAAGCGATGCTTCACCTCTCCCCCTTGCCCCCTCTCCACAGAAGAAGGGGGAATGTTGATTGTTCTGTGATTGTTTCCATGCTTGAGGCACTCCCCTTTCTCTCTGGAGAAAGGGGTTGGGGGGATAGAGGTTAGAACAAAAAAGGAAGGAAATGAGACGAAAATAATTGTGATAGTATTCAGTCATGACCATCGAAGAGCTCATCGCGGATGAAAAGACGAAGCGCTTCATCGCCGTCCTCAATAAGAAAATCGAACCAGGGAGGCTGTTCAACGCACTCGGCCACATGGCAGTCGGCCTCGGCGGCGGTTCGGGCAAAGCGGAAGAGATGCGTTTTGCGCAGTACTTGGATAAAGACAATGGCATCCATCCGAAAATTTCGGATTATCCTTTTATCGTTCTGCGTGCCGACAACTCAGATCAAATTCGAACTGTGCGGCAGGAGGCACTCGCCCGCGGTATTCCCTTCACGGATTTCACGGACAAGATGACCGTGGGAACGGCCTATGAGCAACATCAAACCATGGAAGCGACTTCCGAAGCCGAGCTTGAGTATTACGGCATCTGTCTCTTCGGCCCCACCGACACCCTAAGGGAATTCACGAAAAGGTTTTCCCTGTTCAAGTAATCCTTTATTTCCTTTCATTCTTCTATTTCCTTTGTTTCCTCTCGCATGACCGATCTCCTCCAACACGCCGAGTACGGACACCTGCTCCCTGAAGCGCACGGTCTCCTCACCGCGCACGCGGACAAGACGAAGGAGCACCTCATTGCGACCGGGGCCGTGATGGCGGCGCTCGCCAAAAAATACGGTGGAGATCCCGACACGTGGAAAGTGGCCGGCATGCTCCATGATCTGGATTGGGATAAATTGGAGAAGGACGCAGAGGAACATTGCGGCAAGACGCTCGAAGAGATCCTCAAGCCCATCAAGGCTCCCATGGAGCTGCTGGCTGACATTCGCGCGCACTATGCGGAGAAGTACGGCGCCGAGCATCCTTTGGATTCCATGCTGCGCAAGTGCCTGTACTGCGCCGATGAGCTGACGGGTTTCATCATCGCCGTCGCGCTCGTGCGGCCATCGAAGAAACTTGCCGACGTCGAAGTGAAGAGTGTGACGAAAAAGCTCAAAGACAAAGCTTTCGCCGCTCAGGTGAGTCGTGAGCAGATCCGCAAGTGTGAGGCACTACTGGGGATTCCCCTGAATGACTTCATCGCCCTCGTGCTGGATGCGATGAAAGGCGTGGCGGGAGAAATAGGGCTTTGATGAGTTGCAGAGCCAAAAAATGATCGTAGTATCGCACTGCTATGCATACTGTCCGACCTGCATGCTACGGGCTTGATGCGGAAAGCATCATTGTGTCTGTCGTGGGTCACAGTGGTCTTGAACGGGCACAAGCACTCTGTGGACGACACTTCAGCCTCGACGACTTGCAGCGCCAAATCGCAGACATGGAAGA
Organism: uncultured Candidatus Peribacteria bacterium; assembly: GCA_964628345.1. Lineage (GTDB taxonomy): Bacteria > Patescibacteriota > Gracilibacteria > Peribacterales > Peribacteraceae > Peribacter. The sequence goes on from CAZVLZ010000026.1 coordinate 11,904, forward strand.
CTGCCCCGATCGCAAGATCCTCACATCCATCGCATACATCGTCAACACTGCCCGTAAGGCTCTGCTGGAAGATACCGGATCGCAGTCTACCTCCCGCGCTTCCTCCGCATCCACGCGAACCCTGCAGCAGCGCCACTCACCATGAGCGCAAGGGAGGCCGGACCTGTTTTGCCGGCGGGGCCGGAAACCGATGCATAGGGCTGGCCCACCGAAGCTTCGGCGAAGGCGGGGACGGCGGCAGAAGGCTGCCCGTACGTGGGATGCAGGACAGGCAATTGTTGCGTTACGGTCGCCGCAACCGGGAATGTCACCGATACGGGAGCGGAAGAGGTGGCCGGTCGCGGAGGTGGAATGGGAACGGGAGTGTCTGAGGGTAGAGATTTCTTGGGCGTGGGTCCCGTCACGGATGTGGGGAGGAGCACAGGTGCTGAGGGGGCGGTCACGGTCACCGTAACCGGATGGTCTTCAGTTACCAGGGACAGATCGAGTGATTCCAGCGCCGGTGCTTCGCGCGAGCAAGAGGCGGAGCAGCCGTCGAAATTGGTCTGATTGCCGTCGTCACATTCTTCGCTCAGCTCAACGATCCCGTTGCCGCAGAGCTGCTCCGATGCCACGACGGTGGGTATCTCGCGGGTGCAGGATGCGGAGCAGCCATCGCCACTCCGGGTATTGCCGTCGTCGCACTCCTCGCCGGGTGTGCGCGAGCCGTCTCCGCAGACCGGTGGGATGCAGCGACAACTGGCGCAGAGGAAAGTCGGGTCCGTACACGGGACCGTCGTCTCGCAAGCTTCGTCGGACTCGAGGGTGCCGGTGCCGCAGACGGGGACCGCGGTGGCGAAGCACTGGCAGTTACGGCAGAGATAGTTCGTCCCCGGGCAGGGAATGGTGCGCTCGCACTGCTCATCCCCCTCGATGCGGTTATTGCCGCACTGGACGGTGGGTTCCGTCACCTCTCTGTTGCAGTGAGCGGAGCAGCCGTCCCCGTTCTTCGTGTTGGCGTCATCGCACTCCTCGCGGGCATTGAGAACGCCGTTGCCGCACAGAGCAGCCGTACCCTTGAGCTCCTGACAGATGCACGCCGCCGTGCAGAAGCCGTTATTGGCGCAGGGAATACCCGAGTCGCATTGTTCCCCTGCGCCAAGAATGCCATCGCCACAGCGGGAAAGCGCTGAAGGTTCATCGGGTGACGGCATTTCCAGGATCTGGCACATGCAGTCAGCGGTACAGAATCCGTTCCCGGAACACGGAATGCCCGTATCGCACTGCTCCGTTCCTTCCCGGACCCCATTGCCGCAGAACGATTCGCTGGCGACGAGCGTAGACGCAACAGACGACTGTGCAGAACTGCTCGACAGCAGGAACGCCGGCATGCAGAGACAACTGGAATATTCGCAGATGAAATCATCGGGGCAGTGATCGATCCCCCGCTCACACTGCTCCAGAGAATCCAGCACCCCGTCGCCGCAATTCAGCATAACCACATGCGCGGAAGAACTGGAACCCGAAGGAACGACGGCTGTCTGCGACGATGACGATTGCGGCAGGCACGTGCAGTTTGAACAAATGAACCCCGCAGCACAGGGAATGCCCGCATCGCACTGTTCCGACCCCTGGAGCATGGCATTGCCGCACTGTGCAACAATAGAGCCGATGGAACTCGCCATCGACTGCGCGGAAGAGGCGGCGACACTCGCAGCCGATGATGGGGTGACGGACGATCGTGAAGACGATGAATGCGCAGAAGAAGCGAGAGGGCTTGAACTTGAGCTTGAAACAGGCGCCGTCATGCACTGCTGGCAGTTCGCTTCATTGCATATCTGCCCCGACGGGCATGCGGCGCATAACGCAGACGGGTTTTGGCCGCCATTGATTGCAACGGTAAAGCTCCTATGGCCGCTGGTTGGCGAAGAAACTGGCCAGTGCGGCGCGGCAATATCGGGCAGCTGGTCTGCATTGAATAGTCCAACAGCCAGCCCTCGATCAATTTCGTACGGGAACGTGATCGTGCGCGCAGGATCCAGCGCGAACGTGGCATCGCCGTTTCCGACGAAAACACCCGCATAAACTGTATTGCCCAGCACGGGAACGCCGCTGGACCAGACAATATCCTTTTTGCCGTCGGCATTCATGTCTGCGAGAAAGTGCGCTCTGACCTGTGACCCCGGCTGGCTGCCAAAGCCTACGACCTGTAATGGCTGTCTGACAAAGACACGATTGCCCTGATTCACGAAGACCGTAAGCATGCTCTGATAGGCAATCATCACATCCGGCTTGCTGTCGCCATTGAAATCAGAGGCAAAAACGTCTGCGCCATTGCCATTCACCCCAGTATCGACATCGACTGGCGCGTCGAAGGTCCCGTTCCCACGCCCAAAGAGCAGGCGCAGATAACTCGCGTTCGCATCGTACGCCACGACATTGAACACAATGTCTTTCTTCCCGTCCCTATCGATATCGAGAACGCTGATTCCCCCGATTTGTCCCCGTTTCGGATCATTGGTTTCTCCTGTGCTGAACGATGCACCTGTTGTCAGGGCTCCGCTCGGTCCGCCCAAAAAAACCGTCGTCGATGAGGGGCTGACAGTCAGCGCATCGTCATAGCCATCGGCATTCATGTCTTCCGCAATAGCCGGAAAGTAAAAGCCATCATCGGCTGCCGCCTGATAGGTGAATGCGCCATTGCCCTGCCCCAACAGGACCCCGCGCGGGATGGCAATGTCGTCTTTGGCATCGCCATTGAAATCCCCGACCACCATGTTGAGCTGCGTCCCCGCGGGCAACGCGGAATCCATGCGGGAATGAAAGGTGCCGTTGCCAGCGCCGAGATATACCGTCATCGAGGGAATATCGCGTACATTCGCTGCGGTTCCTCCGGCGGCGAGATCCTGTCTGCCGTCGCCGTTGAAATCGCCTGTCACCACCTGCACCGGGACCGATGCAGTCGGATAATTCGGGCATCGCTCGCAGATTTCGGAGCCGGAGATGCGACTGTCGCCGCAGCGGGTCGCAAACGACGATACGGCGGCAGAGCTCAATGAGCTGCTCGAAGACGACACACTGACCGGAGACAATGCAGAAGAAGAGCTCGCAGTACCGCAGCGGGTGAGCAGGGTATCTGTCTGCGTAGCGACCACGACCATGCCATTGGAGCTTTCTAAACTCCCAACGTACATGTTTGTGCCGTCGGGCGTGATGGCGAGAGGACCTCCGAAAACAGTCTCGATCGTCTTTGTTATGTCATGGGTGCTGGTGTTAATGAT
>CAZVLZ010000027.1:0-14909 GCA_964628345.1 uncultured Candidatus Peribacteria bacterium
AAGGGAGCGGAGACATCGGGCTTCGGCTCATGTTCCGGAGTAGTTTCCTGTTGTGCCGCTGCGCCCGCAATTTCCCCTTCACGTTTCTTCTTGTTGGCGCGGTAGCGGGCCCGCTTCTTGCGGCGGCGTTCCCGCTCCGCTTCTGAGAGTTCTTTCTGCTCTGGGATCGGAGGGGGAACGGACGGTGTAGAGGGTGACGGGGGAACGGAAGACGGTTTCACCGTTGCCGTGGTGGGGGTTGGCGCGGGAGCTGCCGTGGGTTCGGGTTCGGGTAATGGTGATGGTGCGGGAGCGGGAGGAGGTTCCAAAACAGGCTGTTGTTCGGGTGCTGGTGTGATGGCGGAAGCAGCTGTCACGGGTGCGGGCGGGGGCGGGGGAGGTTTTGGGATCGACACCGGTGATGGAGACGGAGCGGAGGAGGGGATTTCTTCGGCTGCCTGGGGGTTCGGTTCCAGCCAGGGAGGGAGTGGACGTCTCTCTTTCTCCGCTGTCGCGGAAGGTGCTGGCGGGTTCTCCGCGGGCTCCTTGCGGGTCGGAGGAGCGGTCTCGATAGTGTGGCCGCGCTTCTCGGCTTCCTCATGTCCCTGCTTGAGCCAGCTCGGTGCCTCCTCCTCCTTGAACGTCAGCTCACGCAGACGCCCGGCCTCTTCCTCCACGGTTCCATTGGACGGTTGCGGCTCTTCGGCGGGACCGCGTTGCTCCTCCTGCTCTGCAGGTGACGTGGGCACGTCCATGATCGCCATCGGAGAGATTTCTTCCGATGCGACGGACAGTGGCGGAGATTGATCGAGGGAGGGGAGACCGGAACGCGGCGGGGATTTCTTTCCGGGTTTTCCGTTCAGAGGAGCAGGAGGTTCGCTGTCCAGTTTCCGTTGGACGATCTTGCCGATGATGGTCACGATGACGAAACCGACAAGAATGGCGAGCAGGATCCCGCCGCCAATCGTGAGGATGGAGCGCAGGGAGAAGCGGGAAGGCTCAGAGGGTCCCGCCTCTTCTGAGGAAGCGGCTGCGCTGCTCTGGGCGCTGGAGGGTTGCTCCGCTGGTTGCAGGGTGGTGACCGGCAGAATTCCCGAAATACTTAGGATGTTCTCCGCGGTCGCAAGATCGCGCGCCTGCAAACGCACGGTGTACTCCCCGTTCTCCGCATAGGCGTGCACGGGTTGGTCGAGCATGCTCTGGTGCCCGTCGCCGAAATCCCAGAAGAGCAGAATCGCGCGCCCCTCGAGCGACAGTGTCGACGGATCGATCGAGAAAGCATACGCGCCGTTTCCGCGGTCTTCGATGCGCACATTCTGAAGATCCCCCGTCGTCTGGACGGAAGGCTCCCCGGAGGTTTCCGCGGGTGCGCTGCCGGAGTACAGCCGAATGATCTGCGTGACGGGTCCGGCTGTGCCGCTGCCGCGAACAGTCAGCGTACGCTGCTGAATGCCGGTGACGAACCAGAGGCGCAGTGCCGAGCCATCCGCCTCGAAGAACGTGCCGCGACTGTCATTGTCATTCGAGGCATCGCCATCGCCGTTCACGTCGATTGCGCCGTTCACGTCGACGCCGTTCTGCATCGTTCCCGGCTGGCCGGAGAGGAGGATGGTCTGCAAGTTTTCGTCGACGACGGCGACTCCATTCGCATCGAACGGCGGGTCCAGGATGAACGCGCCGCTCCCCATCGGCAGTGGCGAGGTGCCCGCAACGATATGGACGGCGAAGGTCCGCTGGGTGACCGGTGCCTGGTCCGCCGCAGTCACTTCGGCCCGGAGCAGGTAATCCCCGGTTTCCGCGAAGCGCTCCCGGAAGAGCGGGCCGCGGTCGGCCTGCACGAATGCGCCATCCGCCTTGGTGAGCGACCAGGTGATCTGCGTGTTTGCGGTCAGATCCGACACGGCGAGAATCTCGAGCACGCTGCCGGGCGCGAGTGTCCACGACTCCATGAGGAACGGCTGATCCTGCTCAATGGCCCATGCCGACGGCATGCCGCAGACGAGCGCGAGGGCGATGCCGGTGACGAGCCGTCGCATGGTGAACGTGTGATGCATGGTCAGAAGAGCGTGATGAGGAACGTGACGAGTGCGCGGGCGACCAGAATGAGGATGAGACCGATGATGGTGTAGAGCACAATCTTCTTCGCCGTTTCCTTCGACGAGTCGCTCCCCATGCCCGCGATCAGGTAGATGCCCGCGATGATGATCATGATGACGGCAATCAGGGAGACGAAGTCCAACACTCCCTCCACGATCGTGACGATGGCCCCCCGCAGATCTCCGCCGCCCCCGCCTCCCGTGTTGATTTCATTGGCGTCCCCCAGTGCGCTATTCGCGGCGGCAATCCGCGGGATGAAGAGTAGGGCCAATGGCAGCGCGCGACGCAGGAAGGTCATGGGTATCAGCTGGCGATTTCGATGAAGAACATGACGAGTGCTTTGGCGACCAGAATGAGGATCAGACCGATGATGGTGTAGAGCACGATCTTCTTCGCCGTCTCTTTTCCAGTATCGCTGCCGAGGCTCAGGATCAGGTAGAGACCGGCAATGATGATCATGATAACGGCGATGAGCGCAACGTACGACAGGATCTTATTCACGATATTCGCGATCGTCACCCGCAGGTTCCCGCCCTGAACGCCAATGACTTCGACGCTCCCCGCACCGGGTTCGAGGCCGGGTCCGTTGTAGACCTGCGCGAGAGCATGGCCCTCCGGAATGCCCAAATGGAAAGCGGCAATGGAACATCCGAGGAGTGCGGCACAGAGCCAGAGACGGGTTCTCATAGACGGGTGGTGAGAATTTTTATATGCACGTTTTATGATAGCATACTTTGCGTCTTTTTGCCACCTTCCTCCCGTGCGCCCTTCATCGCCACGAATCCTCCTGCGGCACGCCGGTACTCCTGCGTTTCTCGTGACCAATCTGACGAATATTCGCTACCTCACGGGAGCGGAGGTGAGCGCGGGAGCCGTGTTGATCACCGCACGCTCGGTCGAGTTGTTTGTGGACCCGCGTTACCGCGAGGCGGCGTTGGGCCGCGTCTTCGGGTGCACGGTGCGCCCGCTCGATGATCTGGCCGGGGCACTCAGCCGCATTGCGGCCTTGGGGTGCGAATCCGAGACCGTCACGCTCGCGGTGAAAGACCGGTGGCGGAAGGCATTTCGTTCCACAAAATTTCTTCCGAAGCACGGGGTCATCGCTCACTTCCGCCGCTCCAAAGGTCCGGATGAACTGCGCAATTTCCGCCGTGCCCAGCGGATCACCCGTGAGCTCCTGCAGCGTGTTCCGGCCGCTCTGCGTGATAGGGTCACGGAGAGAGAGCTCGCATGGAAACTCGAAGGGTGGGCGCGTGCACTCCAAGCGGATTCCCTTGCATTCGATCCCATCGTGGGTTTCGGCGCGCATACCAGCCGTCCCCATCACCACCCCACGACGCGTGCACTGAAGAAGGGCGACATCGTGCAGATCGATGTGGGTGCGCGTTTCGGTGGGTACTGTGCCGACCAGAGCGCCATTTTCTTCACCGGCAAAAAAACACAGGAGCAGGAGCGCTCGCTCGCGGCTGTTTCGGAAGCGAAAGCTGCTGCGGAGCGCATGGTCCGGGCGGGTGCATCGACACACGCACTGGACCGGATGGCACGATGCATCCTGCAGAAACACGGTGTCGAGACAGCATTTGCACACTCACTCGGGCATGGTGTCGGTTTGGAAATTCATGAGGGGGTGACTTTGAGCCAGAAACGCCCTGACGAAACATTGCTGGCATCCGAGATCGTCACGATCGAACCGGGCGTGTATTTTCCGGGAAAATTCGGCATACGCCTCGAGGATGAAATCATTGTCCGATAAGCCCTGATAGAAGCCAAAAAGTAGCAATGATAATATTTCTTTTCATTCGGTGATTGTGGAATATTCAGGTCCCTAGGCGAAGGGGACAGATTCCTCTCAACCTGCTAGAATGATCGGAAATGCACATCACACAAACACCGCTCTATCGAACGCGCGCTGCGCGTCTGCCACGGCACCTCAAGTGGCTCATTGCCGCGGTGACATTGGTGGCGCCGGCGATGGTCACCGGAGTCAGTACGAACCTTCCGCGGGAGCAGGAGTTTATCCTCACGGCCTACTACTCCCCGCTGCCGGGGCAGTGCTGCTACGTCAAGGGCGGGTACCGTGCCGACAAAATTCTGAACGGTGAGGGGACCCACGGCGCGGACGGCACGCCCGTCTATCCCGGCATGATCGCCGCACCCGCGAGTTATGCCTTCGGCACGGTCGTGTCGCTGCCCGGCATCGGGCGCTTCGCGGTCCATGACCGCGGCGGTGCCATCACGGAACTTACCGGCGGCGCCCACCGTCTCGACATCTGGGTGGGAGAGGGCGAGGAGGGACTGGCGCGTGCGCTTGCTTTCGGGGTACGGCGCGTGCGCGGAACGGTGTACGACACGGGCGGTTTTCAGCCCAAGGAGCGTTTCTCGCTCGATAGTTTTCCGGCGGTCCTTGAGCGGCTCGAGCCGTTCCTCGTCCGCAGTGCGGATCTGCTTGCCGTGTCCGTCAAGGCGGGGGACCGCGGCCTCTCCGTGTCGATGCTGCAACGCGCGCTCAAAAAGGCCGGGTTCTTCGACCAGTCATCCACCGGTCTCTACGGAGAAAAGACGCAGGAAGCCCTGGCGCGTTTCAATGCGGCCTACGGACTTCAGGAGCCATCGGACCATCTGAGCGAGCGGTCGGCGGCATTTCTCGCTGCTGCCGTGCAACGGTCTGACGCGGATCCTCCCGTCATGAAGAATGTGGATCGGCATGCGCGCGCGCCGATCATCCGCACGGCTCAGCGCACCATGCGGTTTCTTGGCTACTACAAGGGAAGAACGAATGGTGTCTACGACGATGTTCTGGCTGCAGCGATTCTCAAGTTTCAGCAGAACGCCCAACTCGTGGGTACGGCTGAGGATCCGGGTGCGGGGCGCATCGGGCCGCTCACCCGCGGCAAGCTGGAGACGGAGTGGAATCAGAAACTCGTGGTTGATCTAGCCGATCGTTTGCTGATCCTGCGGCGCGTCGAGGGGCTGCTCGATGAGCGTGGGAAGAACGTGGATCGTTTCCTGAGTGAAGGCGACAGCGGACCGTCGGTCACGCTCCTGCAGCGCCTGCTCGCCGATCGCGGATATTTCCCCGACGCAAAAGTGAATGGGCATTTCGGCCCGCAGACCCGCGAGGCCGTGCTGCAGTACCAGATGGACCGTCAACTCGTGGTCGCAGAAGGAGGAGCCGGTGCCGGGACCGTGGGTCCACAGACACTCAAGAGCCTGCGTGCGGAGGAGCAGCAGGAGGCGTATTTGCTTGTCCGTGCCGAGGGATGGCGCGCGCTCTGATCAGTCCATTCGATTATGGAAACCAATTTTCTCTCAGACGATTTCTACCGATTGCTCGGGGAGCGCTGCACGTCGCAGCAGCTCTATGAGTTCAAAGTCATCATTGAGCAGCTGTCCATACGCGCCGACACACTCTTCAGAGGCGAGCAGGATCAACGTCATTCGTTGGTATATGTGCGCGATACGGTTCTGGAACTCTATGCGCTCTGCAGTCAGGTGTTTCAGAATATTGAAGAGAAAAGCAACGTTTTTTCTTTTCTGTGCAATCAGTTGGGAGTCCATGTGGAAATTCGCTTGTCACCGGAAAGGTATGAGAGTCTTCCGAACCAAGGTTCTCCCGTCGCAAAGACGGTGAATTTCACTGTTCAACGGATTCAGCAGATCATCGGACGGAAGCAATCCCCGTGAAGAAGAGGTCCCGCCGCAGTCAATTGCACTTCTTGCGTGACTCATGCAGCATGTCCTCATGCGTCGGTTCGCGTTGTTTGTCGTACTGTGCCTCGTGCCACTCTCCGTTTTTGCGGCGGGCGGCATCATGCGTCGTGAGGGGTTTCTGATGATCTGGGAGGGCATTCGGCGTGATCCGGATCCCACCAGCGAGAAGCCGTTCGCGGATGTTCCCGAAGGGGAGCGGGGGAGCGAGGAGATTACGTACGCCAAGGCGCGCGGCCTCATTGACGATGACAGCGAGCAGTTCTTTCCCGACGATCCTCTGACATATGCGGATGCCGCGCTCTGGCTCCTGCGCACCCGCAACGTGGCTGACATCGACGACATGACGCCAGAGGCGGTGCCGGAACTCCTTGCGGAACTTCCGTTCATCCATGCATCCCAGGATCTTTCGGAGCCGGTTCCTTCGTCCGAGACACTTCTGGGCATGGCGGCATCGCTCGACGATCTGCTCGCAGCCGAGGAACACGAAGTGAGTCTCTATTCCGAGAAATTTCAGGGCAAGGGCACGGCGTGCGGCGAATCGTTCGACATGTATGCGCTCACGGCCGCGCACCGCACGTTCCCCTGCAATACGCTCGTGAAGGTGACGAACGTCGAGAACGGTCAGAGCGTGATTGTCCGGATCAATGACCGCGGTCCGTACGTGGAGGGTCGCGATATGGATTTGAGTCTCGAGGCATTCACGCGCATCGCCCCGCGCAGCCAGGGCATCGCGCAGGCGCGGTTCGAGCGGCTGGGTGACAGCGCGCTCATCGACGCGTGCAACGGGCAACTGCGGCGGTACCAGAAGCGCATCGTGCGGGATGTGCGTTTTGATCGGGGTGTGCCGAACATGTCCGCCATCGGCGAGCCGATGACGCTCACGTCCATCCGTCCCTTCGTCGTTCGTTCCGTGACGTATCCGGACGGATCGCAGGAGCGCGTGGAAGATTGGGTGAATCCCGGCGAGCGTTTTACGATGACGCCGTCGCAGACAGGCGTGTATGTGTTCCGTGTCGGGACGGTGGACGGAAAAGTTCGTGAGATGGAAATGGATGTGTGGGAATGCGCACGCTGAGGTGTAGAACAGGTTCGATGATCAGATCATAATTCTTATTTGTATCAAGTTGCCGTGAGGAGTGAGCGATGCCGAAATCTGCTATAATAAATGGAATTCCTTGTATATTCCTCACACTTTCTTTTGTTCAACCTTCTCGAACGCTTTTTCTGGCCTGTCACCTGGATCGTCTGTCTCGCGGTCCTCTCGGTTGTGCCCGGAGCCTGGGCGGCGTTCGGCAGTTGGTGGATCGATGATCCGCTGGTCCATTCCGGGATCATCGTCGGCGCATACGTCGTTTGGCGAATGATCAAATGGAACTTCCGGTACTTCTATGCCGTGTGGAAATCGCGATCACTCGTGATGATGAAAATTATGCTGCCGCGTACGGATACGAAAGTCGATCAGGAGAAGCGCACGGAGAAGGATTTCAAGGAGAAGGTGGCCATCATGGAGCAGCTCTACCGGGCGCTCTGGGAGGTGCAGAGCCTCACCGTCTGGCAGGAGCTCCGGTACTGGTTCTTCCGCTACATCACGATCAGTTTCGAGATGTACGTGGAGAAGGGACTCCTCATGTTCTATGTCGTGACGCAGCCGGAGCTGCAATCCATCGTCGAGAAGCAGATCACGGCGTTCTATCCGAATGCCGAAGTCACACTCCACCCGACGCCGAATCTGTGGCCCAGGGGCCTGAAGTTCACGGCGTACAACATGATCACCGACAAGCCGTTCAATTTCCCTCTGCGCTACTACGAGCAGATGCAGGATGATCCCCTGAACGGTGTTGCGAACGTGCTCAGCAAAATGCAGGACGACGAGACGGCGGGCGTGCAGATCGTGCTCATGCCGGCGTCTTCGAAGAAATTCGGCAGGATAACCGAAAAGTTCGCGTCCACGAAATTCAAAGGGAAGAAGGAGAACTGGTTCAGTCACATTCCGCTGTTGGGACTCCTCTTCGATGTATTCGGCAGTGTCGCGACGGGCAGCGACGGCACCATGGCTCCGGGCGCCAGCCACGGCGATGCCTTCGTGCGCATGATCCAGCCGGAGGAGGAACTCTACAAGCGCATGGGCGAGAAGGCGGGCATGAGTTTCTACTACGCGTCCATCCGCATCGGCTCCGCGGCCAGGACGTGGCAGCGGTCGATCGAGATCACGAATAACCTCCAGGTCGCGTTCAACGCGTACAAGGATATCTATGGCAACTACCTGGATGAGCACCGCATCTTCACGAATTTCTTCCCGCTCGCGTGGAACGCGCCGATTCTCCACAGGCTCTGGAAGTGGCGTCTGAACGGGTTCTGGCACAAACGTTGCATGCTGGTGGAGAAGGAGCTGGCGGGTCTCTTCCACTTCCCCGACAGCCGCTACAACAAGATTCCCAACATCGAGTGGATCAGTTACCGCGTGCTGCCTCCTCCTCCGAATATTCCCACGGAGGGCATCCTCATTGGTTACAACAAGCACCGTGCCGTCGACACGCCCATTCGTTTCTATCCCGAGGATCGCACCCGTCACCACTACATCATCGGAAAATCCGGTACAGGAAAATCCGCGCTGCTGTCGTGGATGAGTCGGCAGGATATTCAGCGCGGCGAGGGAGTGTGCATCGTGGACCCGCACGGCGATCTGATCGAAGATGCCCTTGCACATACTCCCAAGGAGCGCGCGAAGGACATCGTCCTCTTCGATCCCGCCGACAGCGAACGGCCGATGGGGCTCAATCTGCTCGAGGCCAAGACGCCGGAAGAGAAAGATCGCGCCGCGCTCGACGCCATGGAGATCTTCATCAAGCTCTTCGGCAACGAGATCTTCGGCCCGCGCATCCAGCACTACTTCCGCAACGGCTGTCTGACATTGATGGATGACGAGGAGGAAGGCGCGACGCTCATCGACGTGCCACGCCTGTTCGTGGACGACGAATTCCAGCGCTACAAAGTCGCGAAGTGCAAGAACCCCGTCGTCCGCAGCTTCTGGGAACACGAGATCGCCAAGACCGGTGCCCGGGAGAAGGAAGAGATGATCCCGTACTTCTCCGCGAAGTTCGGTCCCTTCATCACGAATACGACCATGCGCAATATCATCGGACAGCCCAAGAGCGCGTTCAATATTCGCGAGATTATGGATAGCGGCAAGGTGCTTCTCGTGAACCTGAGCAAGGGGCGCATCGGCGACGTGAACGCGCAGTTGCTCGGTCTCATCTTCGTCAACAAGGTGAACATGGCCGCGCTCTCCCGCGCGGATGTCACGCGCAAGAAGCGCCGCCGCTTCTACCTGTACGTCGACGAGTTCCAGAACTTCGTGACCGAGGCGTTCGCCACCATTCTCAGTGAGGCGCGCAAGTACGAGCTGGGTCTCATCATGGCGCACCAGTTCATCGGGCAACTCGTCGGCAAGACGGAGGAGTACGGGCAGGCCAATACCAAGCTGCGCGACGCCGTCTTCGGTAACGTCGGGTCCATCTCCAGTTTCAAGATCGGCGCGGAGGATGCGGAGTACATGGCCAAGGAATTCGCTCCCGACCTCTCGGAGCAGGATGTGATCGGCATCCCGAATTTCAACTGCTACATGAAGCTCTCGATCAACAACGTCCCGTCACGTCCCTTCTCGATGGCCACCATCTGGGATGAGTCGCAGAGAAATGAAGAGCTCGCGGGTCTCATCAAAGAGTACAGCCGCATGAAGTTCGGCAGAAAGAAGGTGTTCGTCGACCAGGAGATTGAGGACCGCATTGGGATGGTGCGGTAGACACATTTGCGATTTGGATATTTGCGATTTGCGACTTCATGATTCTTCAAATCGCAAATCCACACATCGCGAAGTCACTCATCCTTCACGCCATGTTGCGCCGTTTCTCTCGCCCGGGGAGAATCCCCCACATGTCCTGGGGACTCGTACTCTCCGGCGGCGCGGCGCTGGGCATCGCCAACGGCGGGGTGCTGGAGGTTTTGGATCGGGAAGGGATCAAGCCCGATTACGTGGCGGGCAGCAGTATGGGCGCCATTCTCGGCGCGGCCTACGCGCTCGGCGTTCCCGTTGCGGTGCTCCACGAGGCCGTGCGTAAGCTGACGCTGCGCAACGTGACGCGTTTCGCGACCCGTCCGCTCAAAAACGGCTTGCACGGGGGCATGCTCCGCCAGAATCTGGAGCATCATCTGGGGCCGCTCTTTCAGGATGCCCGCATTGCGGATTGCACCATTCCTTTCGTGTGCGTGGCGGGGCGTGTGCAGAGCCCCATCCGCTGGCTCGGCATCCTCCAGAGGGGATTCACGCAGGAGCTGTTCTCGCAAGTGACGCTGCACGTCTTCCCGCCAGAGACGCGGCTGATGGATGCCGTCCTGGCTTCGAGTGCCATTCCCGTGGTGTTCGCGCCGGTTGTCATCGACGGTCAGGAGTACGTGGATCTCTGCCACTTCGGTCCCATTCCGGCGCGGACGCTCCAGGAGCAGTACCATCCGGATCGCATCATCGCAACGGATACGTATCCGTCGTACGCGTCGCTCGCTCACCTGCTTCCGGCAGGATGGAAGGAATTTTTGCAGGCGGGGTACGCGGAGATCGAAAAGAGCAAGGCGGTGTGCGATCTGCTCATCAAGCCGCAGATGCCCGCATCACTCTTCCGCTTCGACAAAGGCGAAGCCTTCTGGCAGGCGGGAGTAAGCGCGGCGGAAGAGTCGCTTTCGGCAGTGAAAGCGCTGGTTCAGAGTTGAAGATGGATCGGGATGGTGCGGTGATGCTTTAGTATCGGTACACACTCCAGCCGCCCGATTGTGTGGAGCGCTGCGATGCTTGTGCGCTGCGGTAACCGTCGCGGTAGCCCTGTCTTTCTTTCTCATCGTCGAGATCCCATTCACAGGAGGGTTCTCCGCTGAATCCATCGTTCCTTCCGCGTTGATATCCTGCATCGTAGCGTTGCTGCTCCGAGAGGCGAGAATTGACGGGACGCATCCGTGAATTCATGTTTCGTTCCAGCTCAGCTGCATGCTCCTTCTCTTTAATTTCGAGCGCCTTCATGAGGCGGCGGCGGTACACGCTCATGCCGTGCGGCATTTGCCCTTTGCCGTAGTTCCTCCGTTCGGCCTCCATCTTCGCCGTACGCTCCTTCAGCTCCTGGAGAGACATCTCCATGTAGTGCTTGTGAATGAGTGGTTCGTTGATCATAGGGGAGAAGAGAAATGGAGCGTATCGTCTACAAGTTATGCAGATCTGTCAAGAACTGTGGTGCTACAATCCCCAAGCATACCTTCCCATTTTCCTCATGAAAAAAATTGCCCTCTGGATCGGAGGCATCGTGCTTGCCCTCCTTCTTCTGTTTGCGCTGGCCGTAGCCCTGACCATCGCCAATGTGTTGCCGGTGTCAACGCGGTTATCGGTGTCACAGGATGCCGTCTACGGCGGCGCGTCCCCCACGCGGGAGGAGTACAAGATGCATAGTCCGTCTGCCGCGCCTGCGATGAACGGGTGGGACGGCGAGGCCGATGAGTCCTCCACCCTGCCGGGAGGGGAGCGTGTCGTTATTCGTTCCGCACGTCTGGCCATTGTTTCCAGGGATGTGCAGCAGGCGGCGGAAACGCTCAAAACGTATGCACAGGAGAATGGCGGTTTCGTGGTCAGCGTCAATGTGGAGAGTGACGAGCGCGAGGCACCCACGGCCACGGTGTCCTTCAGAATTCCCGCAGACAAGCTGGATGCCGCTGTTGCATTTGTCCGGGAGCAGGCGATGCGCGTCGCGAGCGAATCGATCACCGGCGAGGACGTGACGGAGGAGTACGTGGATATCACGGCGCGTCTCAAAAACCTTGCGGCGAGCGAGACGCAACTGCTCGCGATCATGAAGGATGCGCGCAAGACGGAGGATGTGCTCAGTGTGCGTCGGGAGCTCGAGCGCGTGCGCGCGGAGATCGAGTCGCTGACCGGCCGCAAGAAGTACCTGGACCAGTCCGCGAAGATGTCTTCCGTGTTCGTCTCCATCGCCACGGATGAGGCGTCGCTCCCCGTGGTGGAACCCAAAGATCAGTGGCGTCCGTTCGTCGTGGCCAAGGCGGCCGCCTCCGCGCTCTTGGATGTGCTGAAATTCCTCGTGAATGTCGTGATCTGGGTCATCGTCTTCGTGCCGGTCTGGGGCACGGCATGGCTCGGGGTGCGGTACTGGAGGAAGAAGAGAATGACTGCGTGAGTTGTCGCGCGTACGTTCCGCGGCACGCGTGCATGCTGCCAGGGTAGTTGCAATATATTAAAAATAGTGTATAATCGTCATATGACGATGAGTGAACGCATCCCAGAACAGGAGCCCACCACCAACAACAACAAGAAGCAGGAGCGGCTCGGCGCTGGACCGCTTGAAGTGGTGCGCCAAAAGGTGCGCGGGCTTCTTGGCGGAGGAAAGAAGCAGGAGCAGCGCCCGAAAGGTGTTTCTGAAGAGATGTGGGAGGCGTGCAAGGAGAATGCGTTGAGGATGCTGCAGGAGTATCTGGAAGTGCAGCCCGGACAGCATGTGCTCTTCATCACCGATGAAACGCCTGCCACCGACCGCCGGTTCATCACGGTGCTCCGGACGGTACTGGAAGCGCATGGCGTGCACTGCGACGAGCTGCCGCTCACCGAAAAGACGACGCGACGCGCAATGATCAAAAAATGAAAACCGCGGATATTCTCTGGAGCGCGACGAACTTCGATATCGAGCCGGTGGAGTGGGACGAAATCGTGGAGCGCGTGGAAAAACGCCGGCAGCGACTGGCCCACTGCCCGGGGGCATGTCTCGAAAATCTGGCGCCCGGCGGTGCCTTTACCGAAGATCGCGGCGAGCTCGTGACACGCATGAGGAAGATGGCCAACCGTCTGCGTGATATCGACGGCTTTCACATCACCAGCACCTACGGCACCGATCTCTGGATGCGCATGAAACCGGATGAGCGGCGTTGGTGCGCGCTCGACGGCGTGATCGCGCCGGGAAAATGGGGCAATCTTCCCGAAGGGGAAATCTTCACGACGCCGGATGAGTACCAGGTTGAGGGAGTGCTCGTCGTGCCCGTGTTGCCGGATGACGTGACGTCGCAGCAGGGGGTGGATACGCTTGTGCGTCTCATCATTCACGGCGGCAGAATCGTGCGGGTGGAGGGTGGCACTTCCGCCGATCGCTTGCGTCGGTACCTCAATGAGCATGCACGGGAGGAAAAAGGCAATCCGTTCAACGTGCTCCGTTGCGTCGAGATCGCCTTCGGTGCCAATGCGCGCGCGCGTTCCGTTTCGAAACCGATGATGACGTATCAGGCGCATGGCCATTCCACCATCGAAATGGAGAAAAGGCTGGGGACGATGCACATCGCTTTCGGCGATGCCCACCACGGCGAAGAGGGTACCGAGGGGCACACGGAGGCGGGCACGCACCTGGATTTCGTTCTGCCGCGCCACGGACTTTCTGTGACGGCTTTCAAGTCCCGGAAAGATTTCGAACGGCGCAAAAACGGCGAGAATCTGATCTCGCAGGGGAGCTGGGGATTCCTGTCATGAAGCATGACGTGCGACGATGATCAGTCGTAGGTCTTTTTGAGTTGTTCGACGATGCCCCTGAATCGCGCCCGCAAGTGTGGGAAGTACTGCTCGAGCCAGGCGGCGAATTTCTGTGGTCCAATAATTTCCTGCCCACCCTCTTCCATCTGCTTGCGTTCAGGGTGACCGACCAAACGCAGCGGTTTTCCCTGCATGACTTCTCCAATGAGATCGCGGGTAAAGCACTGAATCTTTTCGATGGCTCTGCGGTACGGCTCGCAGCGTTCCTCGCAGTATCCTGCATACACCAAATCCGTGTTGGCGAGAAATTCCGCGGGCGTGATGACTGTGCTTTCGTCCAATGTTCCGATGAGCCACTTGGAATGAGGATTTTGGGGGTCTTCGGTGGCGATGCCTCCAGACACAGAGGAGAGGGGAGGAATGTACGGGGCTTCCACAAGTGAGCGACTCTGCGGGTGTTCCATGTAGATGCCGCTTGCCCCCCAGTGTTTATGGAATTTCGCTTCCACATCCCGCCCGCTCTCCATGGAGACGCTGACGATATGCAGGTTGCGTCGCCGCGCTTGTTCCAGGGCAACGTCCATGATCTTTTCATTCAGGACGCGGGCTGCGCCACTGCCGCGCAATGGACGTCGGATGCCGATGACCCAGATGAAGAGGGTGGCATCGCGCTTGTTGCTGCTCTCCTCATAGAGCGGCATCACTTCGGTATTCGCGTATCCTACAACCTCTCCGTTTTGATCTTTGAGGAGTATGTAATCCACGGTTCCTCCGGCAATCATTTCAGACACTTCTGTAGCAACCTCTTTCCATTCCATCTCATCCGCCGGAACACCGCCTGGAATGTCTTCACGGGCAATGCTCGGTTCCCCGCTTTCACTGCTGTCTTTTGTTTGCAATTCGCCGAGGATTTCCAGCTGCATGCGTGCCGCTTGTTCTGCATGCGCCCTATCAACAGCATCGTCACCTGTGGTGCGCAGGACTTCGGCAGTGAGCGACGCGGTCTCTGCGTCCCGAGAGAGCACAGGGCTCGTTCCGCCAATGACGGGAGATTTTGCAGTAGCGTCTTCGTGCATAGGAATAATCATTATACAATAAATTTTGTTCTTGTGCAAAATACCTCAGACGAGGAGGAGATACCTCTGGTTGTCCGTTCGTTCTCATTCACAAGGCGCTTCTTATCCTTTACCATGCATGCATATGCCATCATTCTCACAGATCAAAGACATGTTCCGCATGCAGCGGGAGGCGAAGAAGGTGAAGAAGGAACTCAAAAAGATCCACGTGGAGGCCGAGGGGAGGGGAGTGCAGGTTGTCGTCACCGCCGAGATGGAAGTGGTGAGCATCGAGATTGCGCCGGATGCGCCTCGCGAGACATTGGGTCGCGAGATCGCCGATTGTCTGAATCGCGCTCTGAAAAAGGCGCAGATTGTTTCGGCCGAGAAGATGCAGGGCGTGATGGGGGAAATGGGTTTTCCGACAGAACAGGGGATGAAAGGAATGTCATGAGAGACAAACCTACCCTTCGGCTTCGCTCAGGGCGAGCGGTTTTTCTCTC
>CAZVLZ010000028.1:0-7585 GCA_964628345.1 uncultured Candidatus Peribacteria bacterium
GTTCAGTCAATCCGATCTCATCCCGACTATTTTCGATCTGCTCAATCTGAAGCCGTATCAAAGTTCATTCGCTGATGTACTACGTTCCGATACGCCACCTCGGGAGGACAACTTCGAACCCTGTCAAATCATGCATTCCATCTATGACGGAGCGACGACCTCCATTGTGCGAGAGGAGCAAAAATACACATACGTCCATTCTGAGAAGACCATCTACCAGTCCAATATCCTGGCAGATCTTTTGGAAGAACACCGCGCGGTGGTCGCACGGAATGTGACACTCGATGATTTTCTGAGGCGCTACCAGTGCCGACGTTTTGAAACTGCGGGAGGCAACTTCCCCTGAAGCTACTTCCGGTATCCCGCAGCCTGTGCCTCCTCCGCCGTTCGGAAGTACACGCGGTTTTCCGGTGCCAGATTCGCAGCGGAGGCGGACGTGACCGGGTAGTACTTCTTCCCGCGCTTGGACGCGACGAACCGCATGCCATCCGGCACGGTGATTTCGACGTTGTTCACGAGCAGCCGTCCTGCCGGAGTCAGAAAGGCTCCGCTCTGATCGGGCAGAATCTGATCACCGGCAAGAAAGAGCCGCGCCTCCCCGTGCATCATCCCGCGGATCTGTCCGTTGAAAACGCCATCGATGTGCACTGTCGGGACGGGCGGGCGGCCGAGATCGCGCATGGTCATGGGCGTATGCGGGAGAGTGCGCCGTTCCGTGATGAGACGGCCCAGCAGGTATCCGACGATGAGTGCGAGGAGGATCGCACCGAGGAAGGGGGCCAGATCAAGCCACTTCGACCGCATAGGACAGGTCAGTCTACGCCCAAGCAGCCACGATGGAAGTGACTGAGAGAGAAATCCAAGGGTATCCTCTGTCCGTGCTCTCGTGCATCATTCCTGTCTTCAATGAAGAGGCGAATCTCCGGCTCCTTCACCGGGAATTGAGCGACTCTCTCGCTGCATTGCATCAGGCAGCGGAGATCCTTTTCATCGATGATACGAGTACAGACGCGACACCGGAGATCATCCGGGCACTCCAGAGCACCGATCCGCGTGTCCGTGGCTTTCGGCTCGCACGGAACTCCGACAAGGGCGGGGCGCTCGCAGTGGGGTTTCGGGAGGCACGGGGAGACATCGTCATCACCATGGATGGCGACCTGCAGAATGATCCGGCCGATCTCCCCCGCTTGCTCCATGCACTGGAAAACGGAGCAGACCTTGCTCTCGGAAGAAGGGAACAACGCGCAGATAGTATGGGGAAACGTGCGGCCTCGTTCCTCTTCAATGGCTGCATGAGCCTTCTCTTCCGCCGCCGCCTGCACGACGCCAATACCGGCTTCAAGGCACTGCGAAGAGAAACGGTACTCTCCGTCCCCCTGACACGGGGGCTTTTTCGTTTGTTTCCGTTCATTCTCGCCCAACGCGGACTCACGATCGTAGAAGTGCCCGTGCACCACCGGCCCCGCGCAAACGGGCGAAGCCGCTTTAAGACCGGCAGGCGGCTCTTGAGCCTTCTGCGGCTTCCACAGGCCCTCCGAGCGGCTCAAAAACCTCTGCAGAATCCTGAAGAGCTCCCCGCCTACATTGAGATGTAAAAAATAAGAGGAAGGGTGGGTACGAGGGAGAGACACCAGGGGTGGCCCTCCCACGATCATGCTATGATCCGCGCATGATCACTCCAGAACAACTCAAGCCTTTTCTCCCCACGGCACTCGCAAAGACGGATTTTGCAGGTCTCGGCGAGAAGTACGCCGGCAAAGTGCGCGATGTCTACACGCAGAAGGATAAGAAACGCGCCATCCTCATCGCCACCGACCGCCAGTCGGCCTTTGACATCCAGTGGTGCACGATCCCCCTCAAGGGACAGGCGTTGAATCAGCTGAGCGCGTGGTGGTTCGAGCACGTGAAGGACGTGATGCCCAATCACATCATCGCCGTGCCGGATCCCAATGCCATGGTCGTGAAGGACCTCAAAATGCTTCGCGTGGAAATCGTCGTCCGCGGCTACCTGACGGGCTCCACGGGTACATCCGCGTGGGTGAACTACAACAAAGGAACCCGTCATTTCTGCGGGAACAAGCTGCCGGAGGGCATGGTGAAGAACCAGAAATTCGACGCCCCCATCATCACGCCGACGACCAAGGGTGAGGAGGATGAATTGATCGATCCCAAGGGCATCGTGGATCGCGGGTTCGCGACGAAGCAACAGTGGGAGCAGATTGAAGATCGCGCCCTCGCACTCTTCAAAAAAGGGCAGGAGATCGCCGCCAGGCGCGGGCTCATCCTCGTGGATACGAAATATGAGATGGGGTATGACGAGCAGGGCACGCTCACCATCGCCGACGAGGTGCACACGCCCGATTCGTCGCGCTACTGGGTGGCCGCGACGTACGAGGAACGCTTCGCCCGGAGGGAGGAACCGGAAAGTCTGGATAAGGAATTCTTCCGTCTGTGGCTCAGGAGCCAGGGATTCGAATATGGCGGCAAACGCCCCGCCATCACCGACGATGTGCGCGCGATGCTCGCAAGCAAGTATCTGGAGCTCTTCGAGCGCATGACGGGGGAACCCTTCGTCATTCCCTCCGATCCCAAGGTTGCAGAGCGCATTGAGCGCAATCTCGCCCCTTACCGCCTCTAAACCTCATGGTCCGCACATTCACGAAGAGCGCAGCCAATGCAGTGCGGGGCATCCGCTTCGTCTGGCAGCGCCAGCGCAATTTTCGCATCGAGTTTGTCATCGGCACGCTCGTCGTGATCCTGACGATCCTGCTTCAGTTCACCTACATGGAGGTGGTCTCCATCCTCGTAGCCGTCTCCGTGGTGCTGGGAGCCGAACTCTTCAATTCCGTGATCGAGGAAATACTGGATACCGTGGAACCCCACTACTCGGTACACGTGGGCCGTCTCAAAGACATCACGGCCGGAATCGTGCTGCTCCTCTCGCTCTTCGCAGTCGTGATCGGCGTGCTCACCGTCATCCATCACTACACCCTCGTCTTTCTCTGATCACCAAAACACCCACAGCAGAAGCAGGATATTGTATCCGATCTGCAGGATGTCCACCCGCCAGGAATTTGGCTTACGAAAGAGCGGAAAGAGGACAAGCGGCACGATGGCATAGCGCGGGTCGATGAGCCAGCTCCCCCCGAGATACAGAATCGAAAGCGGGTAGATCCACAGAAAACTCCGCCGGGCCAAGGGCGTTGCCATCAGCGTGAGCACCGCAATCGCACCGGAGAGCCAGAAGAGAAATCCTTGAAGCCCGCCAGAAGCCGCTGCGAGCAGGATCGTATCGCGGAGTCTCCCGACTTCGCTGTTCGCGGGGTGATCGACGGAAAAGAAGATGGAGAACAGAGTGAAGAGCATGACGAGCAGAAGCCACGTCGAGGGACGTCCGAGCAGACGTATCGTCACGCGTGCGTGCGCTGCCACATGCGGAAAGAAGAGCGGCGTGAAGAGGAAGAGCGTAAAGAAAATGTTGCCGAACGAGAAGGAGGGAAACGGATGGGCAAAAGCGAGATCGGGATTGAGGGAGGCGCGTCCGGTCCACGCGACGAAGAGCAGAAACACGATGACCGGCGGCAGGAGCGGCCAGGCGATTTTCAGCAAAGCCATGGGTCTTTTGATCACCACCCTCCATGCGGGTGCAGCCGGGAGGAGGAGCGCGAAGAGGAGTGGCGCCCAAAGAATGTTGTTCTGCCGCACGAGTGAAGCGAACAGGAAGAAGATGAAGAGCAGGAACAGGCGCCCACGGAGGGCCGCAAGCACGGCGAAGAGCAGGAGGGCGAGCGAGAGCGGATCGGTGTAGAGGAGCGGGAAGAACGGGAGCAGGATCGGAAACAGGACGCACTGCAGCGTCCGGAGGAGAGCCGTTGGACGGTCCACGGAGCGCGCAATCCCGTACGCCGCGCCGCAGGACGTGAGACCGAGGAGCAGCGAGATCACCCGCGCAGCCGCAACGGAACTCAGCCCCGTGAGCTTCAGCAGCGCCGCAACAAGCAGGTGATAGCCCGGGAACATCACGCCGAAATCCCGTACGGTCACGGTCCCCCGGAGGAGCTTTTCGATGCGTCCGTAGTGGAACACCTCGTCATACAACAGAGGAGCGTCTGCCTGCCTGAGGAGCAGGAACACCATCACGGCAATCGCGCACATGGCCAGAACCGTTTCCGTGACTCTCGCAACGCCGGAGGAGGAAATGTTCCCGTTCGCCATCATCACGAACCCGAAGACCAGGGACCGGGCAGGAGTCTCCAGTCACGCGTCACAGATTGCTCTTCAATGAAGCCGGCTGCCATTTCCAGCGCATAGCGCGCGGGACCTGCGGACAGGGTCAACGGACACGTTTCCTGTTCTGCAGGGCAGGGTGCCATCGTCGACAGAGAAACGATCCGCCCCGCATCGTCAAAGAAGATGATGTCGAGCGGTATCAGTGTGTTCCTCATCCAGAAGGACCGCATGTTGCTTTCCGGAAAGACGAAGAGCATGCCGGAATCCGCGGCAAGGGACGCTCGTCCCATAAGTCCGCGCTGCTGTTCGGATGGCGTGCGTGCCAGCTCTGCAGACACGGTAATGGCGTGTCCATCGGGGGCGATCAGCTGGATGAATGCGGAATCTGGTTGTGGCACGGTAAGCGCTGCCGACCCGCAACCCGCAAGCAGGAAGAAGGGAAACAGCCCGGCAAAAAGGCTTCGCGCGGTCATGGAATGGCACGAAGGGAGGCAATGGCCTGCGCGCGATCCGCCGCCTTGAAGATGTAACTGCCCGCCACAAGATTATTGGCCCCGGCGCGAATGCAGAGAGGAGCCGTCGAGGCATCGATTCCCCCGTCTATCTGAATCATCAATGCAGGATGGTTCCTGCGCGCCTCCGTGACCTTTTCAAGAACCGAAGGGATGAAAGCCTGCCCGCCAAATCCCGGGTTCACGGACATGATGAGAAGCAGATCCACCTCACCCAGAATATCGGCGACGTCACTCAGGAGTGTAGGAGGATTGATGGCGATACCGGCGGTCGCTCCGCCCTTTCGGATGGCGTGCAGCAGGGCTCTGCGATCGTCCGTCTTCTGCACGGCCTCGGCGTGAAAGGTGATGTTCTTGGGCCGAAGACTGAGGAACTGGTGTATGTACTCGGCGGGATTTTCCACCATGAGATGGATATCGAGCGGAAGCTTCGTCTGGATCGTCTGGACCTGCGTGAGCGGGAAGGTGGTATTCGGAACGAAGCGCCCGTCCATCACGTCGATCTGCAGCCAGTCGGCGTACGGTTCGATACTTTTCACCTCATCCTGCAGACGCTTCATGTCCGCCGAGAGGATGGAAGGCGCGATGAGGACGGACGAGGTCATACGGGCATCCTAGCAGCGCAGGACGCCTACAGAAACACTACCGAAACGGCAGGAATGAAGAACAGCGCCAGACACGTGCTCACCATTACCGCCACCGCCGCCTTTTCGGGGTGCACCTTGAGCACCGAGGAATAAACGACGGTATTCACTGCGAGCGGAATCATTCCCATCAGGAGCAGGACCCCGTGCACGTCTTCACCGAACATCCGGAACACGTGCCGGTCGAGCGCAATCAGGAAAAGCATGAGCACAGGCCAAACAATCGTCTTGGCCGCAGTGGTGAAGGCGAGCAGTCGGCCATCGATGGCGGACAGCCGCTCCCCCGCCAAACTCACACCGATGAGCATCATGCCCATGATGCTGAAGACAGTACGGACATCGTGCAAAAATACCGCAACGATCGCAGGCTCGGGAACCTGCCAGATGTTGGCGGCGACGCCGAGTGCGAACGCGTAGAGCACGGGCAATGCCACGACCTTGCGCACACTCTCGCGCAGCGTGAAATTGCTGCGCGCAAGCACGAAAAACCCCGTGGAAGATTCATACAGAACGAACCCGAGGGAACAGAGCACGATGATGCCAAGCGATTGCTGGCCGAACAGCGCCAGCCCCGCCGGAATGCCGAAGTAGCCGCTGTTTCCGTTGGCCGAGGCGAACGCGGCAAGGTTGCGCATGCTGTCTTTGCGCTTCCAGATGAGCCCGCTCACGCGATAGAAGATCCCGCAGAGCACACTGCAGAGCACGAGAAAAAGGACCGGAAGCGCGAGAGTTCCACGGCTCAAGGGTGCCGTCCAGCCGCCCTCGAACACAACGATGGGTGAGAGAACGTAGAGCAGGAGCAAGGCCACCGGCCGACGTTTGAGATGCAGAAACACCCCGAGCAGATATCCCGCCACAATGAAGAGGTACAGCGGCAGAAGCTTGCCGACGAGCGTGAGGAAGACGGCCATCGTTCAGGCTTCAAGATCCTCGATGCGCCTCAGGTGCCGGCCACCTTCGAAATCGGTCGTGAGGAAGAGATCGACGAAGCGCAGTGCATCCTTTGATTTGGTCAGCCTCCCTCCGAGGCTCATCACATTGGCATCGTTGTGCGCGCGGGCCAGCTTGGCCGTCTCATCGCTGTAGACGAGTGCCGCACGGATGCCGGAAACCTTGTTGGCCGCCATGGCTTCGCCATTGCCGCTGCCACCAAAGATGATGCCTGGCACACCCTGTTCCAGCACCACCGCGCACCCCTTGCGCATGATGGCGGGATAATCCACGGATTCTTCGGAGAACGTTCCGACATCGAGCACATCAATCCCCTGATCCGTAAGATGTTTCTTCACGGCTTCTTTGAGGGGGAAACCTGCATGATCGGCGGCGAGAACGACGCGGGGAGGGAGTTGCATGGAGAAATGATAGCAGAGTACCGTGCTTCCGCATTCTCTCATCCCCATGCCGATCTACTATTACATCGCCGGCGCCGTCATCATCATTCTGATCCTCGCATGCATCCGGCAGATCGACCAGTACGAACGGGGCATCCTGTTCACGATGGGTAAGTACAGCCATATGTGGAACCCCGGCTGGCACCTGCTCATCCCCATCTTTCAGCATCTCACGAAAGTGGATGTGCGCATCAAAGCCGTGGACGTTCCGGATCAGGAAGCCATCACCAAAGACAACATTCCCATCCGCATCAACGCCGTCATTTACTTCAAGGTCAATGATGCAGCCAAGGCCGTCATCGAGGTGGAAGATTTCTTCAATGCCGTAAGCCAGCTCGCGCAGACCACCATGCGCAACGCCGTGGGAGAGGTGGCGCTGAATGAACTTCTGGCCAACAAGCAACAAGTGAGCGAAAACATCAAGAAAGCGGTGGACCGCGTGTCCGAGACCTGGGGAGTGGACGTGCACTCCATGGAACTGAAAGACATCATTCTCCCCGATTCGCTCAAGCGCACCATCGCCAAAGTCGCCGAGGCAGAACGCGAAAAGCAGGCCGTGATCATCAGCTCGGAAGGCGAAGTGGCCTCCGCGGCCAACATGGCCAAAGCCGCCGCCATGCTCGCCGCTTCACCGGGGGCTCTGCACTTGCGCACGCTGCAGAGCATCAATGACATCAGTTCCGATCAATCGAACACGACGGTGTGGATGGTGCCGATCGAAGCTCTGAAGGCACTCGAAGGACTGGCAAAGAAGTAGTGCTATCCTCTACCCATGCCACGCACCTCTCTGATCGCCGCGAACCCTTCG
>CAZVLZ010000028.1:7595-11164 GCA_964628345.1 uncultured Candidatus Peribacteria bacterium
ACGCTCCAACGCATCTGGGAGCTGGCAGTGCATGGTCGTGGCGCTGCCGATGGCCCCTTCGGCCTCGCTCAGGGTTTATCGGTGATCTCACTTTCCCTCAAGATATATGAATCGAATACCTCTGATTGCAGCCAACTGGAAGATGAATCCCCTGCCTGAAGGGGCGCTGGCAGTGGACTCGGCATACCGGCCGCAGAGCGGCATCGAGACGATTGTGTTTCCGACGTTTTTGGACCTGAAATCCTGCCTTGAAGCCGGCCTGCCCACCGGAGCCCAGTACGGACATCCGGATTCGGTGGGGGCGCACACCGGCGACGTCAGTATGACCATGCTCAAAAAAACCGGCTGCCAGTTCGTGCTGTGCGGCCACAGCGAGCGCCGCCGCGATCACCGCGAAGAGGATTCCGATGTGGTCGCCCAGGCCGAATCGGCTCTGAGAAACGGATTGCATCCCGTCATCTGCGTGGGCGAGACGGAATCGGAACGCAAAACCAAGCGCCACAAGCAGATCGTGGAACGGCAGGTGCGCGTGCTTCCGCTGCGCGAAGTGGTGACCATCGCCTACGAACCGGTGTGGGCCATCGGCACGGGTGTCACCCCCACTCCCGAACAGGCACAGGACATGCACGCATTCATCCGCTCCCTCATTCCCGAAGCGCGCAGGGACACGACACGCATCCTCTATGGCGGCTCCCTGAGTGCCGAGAACGCTCTGGAGTTTTTCCGACAGCCAGACATCGACGGCGGCCTCGTGGGCGGCGCGTCACTCAAGCCGGCCGTCTTCCGCGAGATCGTGCTCGCGGCGGTGCAGGCGAGAAGCTGAGCAAACCTACCGCGCGTTTGAGAGGATCGTTGTCGACAGGCGCACGACGAACACCGTGAGGAAGGCGGTCGCGAGCATGTTGATCATCGGCATGAGAATACCGGCGATGCCGTATCCCAGCAGGCTGATGATCATCCCAAGCACCATGACTGCGATCATCGTGAGAACAGCGGCGACGAACAGATTGCCGAAGATCTTGCCCCAGTACCCGCTCGTCTTGGCGTAACTCATGCTCGCACTCTCAAGGACACCTTTGTGATCCCGCGCGAGAATCACGGGAGCGCAGACGAAGCGCGGTCCCAGGATGATGGCCAGGATGATCCCGAGGATCGGAATCCAGACGAACGAGCGGATCATGATCCACAGCGACAGGAGGAAGAGCGGAATGATGAGCCCCGGTGTTTTTGCGAGCGCCGCCTGGAACGTCAATTTGTCATTGAGGGCAATGAGCAGAAAGTATGCCGAG
Organism: uncultured Candidatus Peribacteria bacterium; assembly: GCA_964628345.1. Lineage (GTDB taxonomy): Bacteria > Patescibacteriota > Gracilibacteria > Peribacterales > Peribacteraceae > Peribacter. The sequence continues at coordinate 8,885 of CAZVLZ010000028.1, forward strand.
GCGATGAGCGAGATCACCCACATGATGAGCACGGATGCCCCGATCGCGGGCAGAAGACCTTTGTACATCGACACCAGTGCTCCGGAAACCGCTTCTCCCTGCGCTCCACCCAATTGCTGCATTTGTTGGGAAAACTCTTCAAAGGCAGCCTGATCGCCCTCCTGGATGCGACGTTGTAGATCTTGCATCTGCTGCTGATCGAACCCAAGACCCTCGAGTGCCGATCCTGTTTTCTGGACCATGCGCTGTCCCACAAAGGACTGGCTGATACCAAGAATCAGACCGAAAATGAGGGCGCCAATGGCGAGAGCCAGGAGCGCACGGCGAAAAGAACCCCAGGAATCGGAGAGGAGTTGCCCGAGAGGAGCAGTCATGGAGAGAGGGGGAAAGTTTATGCGAGTGTACACCAACGACGAACGAAGGGAATATGAGAGTACTGGAGTAATGGAATACTGGGGATTGGAATATTGGAATATTAGGGATTAGAGATTGGAATATAAGGATTTTTTGTCCATGAGATGACCCTGCGGCATTCCCTCATATTCTATTACTCCAATATTCTCATCCCTACCTTCGCACCCACTGGCCATGGCCCGCCTGCGCTACCGCGCCAGCAAGCTCCATCATCGTCAGTGCGGAAGCCACCTGTGCGGCAGGAAGCCCGGAACGCTCCATCAGGTCGTCGGCTGTCTGCGGCATGGTTGTCAGCACGTTTAAAAGGGCTGCTTCTGCGGCACTCTTCGGATCATACGTTTCCTGAGAAACCTCACGGGCAACGACACCGAGCTCCGAGAGAATATCGGCGGCGGAACTGACCAGCTTGGCATGCCCTTTGCCGAGCATTTGATGACTGCCGGCATAATTGGAATCGAAGATCGGACCCGGAACGACGAAGACCTCCCGGCCGTAATCCAGCGCCAAATCCGCCGTAATGAGCGCCCCGCTCCCCAGAGGAGCCTCCAGCACGACCGTGCCGAGCGAGAGACCGGCAATGATGCGGTTACGGGCCGGAAAGGTGTACTTGCCGGGGATCGCATCCAGCGGAAATTCGGAGAGATAAAGCCCTCCCTTCTCCACGATCTCCTCGGCCAGACGGGCATTTTCAACAGGGTAGATTTTGCCCAGTCCGTGCCCGAGGACGGCGACGGTCTTCCCACTGGCGGCCATTGTCTCGCGTGCCACCGCGGCATCGATGCCCAAGGCGAGCCCGCTCACGGTGACGAACCCCGCTTGCACGATCTTGGGCACGAACTCCCCTGCCACCCTTTGTCCGTAGTCGCTCATCGCGCGCGTGCCGACGAGCGCGATAGTGGGCTGATCGAGAATCGCGAGATCGCCGCGCCAGTAGAGGAATACAGGAGCGTCGGGGATTTCACGCAAGTGCGTTGGATACCCGGGATCATCGATGGTCATGAACGAAAGATCCCGCTTGCGGAGCTCCTGCTCATAGGATGCAGGATCGAATTCATCGAGGCGGTTGAGCGTTGCATAGACCGTCTCGTCGCGACACCCCAGCTCCCTCAGGAGCGGCTCATCGAGGTGCTGCAGGGCCTTCGTCATATCGCCGTAGACCTTCAACAGGGCCTCCAGACGCTTGCTTGTAAGAACATTGAGCCAAGACCATGTGAGGGCAGTCGTGCGATCCATAGGGCAGACAAGCATACACAAAATCACGGCATGCAAGAAGCGAGGGCCGGGCAAACCTAGAAACCGATCTTATCGATAGAATCACGCAAATCCCGGTCCACTTCTTCCGAATAAAAATGGATTCCCCCGACAAGCGTTCGCAACTGCTGCAGCGATGCATAGCGCTCTTCCGCCCTCGCGCGATCACCCAGATTCGCATAAAAGCGGCAGAGGATGGCAAGCGCCAACGCCCTGTTCTGCTCTTCGTCCGGCAGCAGGGCGAGCTCGGCGAACAGTGATTCAACGTAGTCAATCACCTCTTCAACGGTGATGCCCAGCTCTTGCTCCACCGCCTCATCCCCGTCCATCGCGGGGACGACTGCCGAACAGGCAAATCCGATGACCGTCATGAGCATGCCCGATCTCAGGGCTGGCGAAAGAGGCACCGAAAGGAGCTGCTGAGCGATGAACACACGCTCGGAAACAGGCAGTGCATCATTGCGAAGGGTCCGTCTTGCGAGAAGCGGATAATCCATTGCGCCGCCTTCCTCCCGTGCATCGGTAAGCACACTCAAAATCTCTTCGCAGACGTCGGAACTGCTGCACACGAGTGCGCGGGCATCGAAGATAGTGCGAGCGGACTGATCCTCCACT
>CAZVLZ010000028.1:11174-12114 GCA_964628345.1 uncultured Candidatus Peribacteria bacterium
CTCCACTTGCTTAAGGAGCCTCCGTGCGGCACCGAGCGCACGAAACTGCAGTGCTTCACGCATCGCCCTATCCCTCTGCAAATTCAAGTCCCCTTCCGCCTGCTCGGTATGAACCCATTCCGTTCCCATGTCGAAGGCGTCATGAAGCTGCACCAATGTCACATCGTCCGGGGGATTGACTGGATCCCTGAGCAGGTCGTGAGCAGCCCGCTGCAGGTGGGGAAAATAGGCGTAGGGGTCGAGGTCGATCAGAAGAGAACAAACGTCAAAGCGCATCCGTGCACTGATTCCACCGGTACACGCATCGAAGGCACGTCGCAGCTCCAGCCTTTCCGCTTCCAATTCGTCATGCTTCCCGGCAGCAGATAACCGGCTAATGGAAGCCATTTTTTCTTGCAGAATCCGTTCGTCCATAATGGAATTATGGCATTTTATTTATTTGTGTCAATGGAGCCGCTGACCGGATTTGAACCGGTGACCCACGGTTTACGACCCGCCCGACCGAACGATGTTCGGTCGTTCGGGCGGGTACCGTTGCTCATCTTTGAGAGAATTTCTGAAACGTCTTCCTGCGGCAGACTTCAGATATTTCTCACGCAACCGGGCACTTTCTCTGTCTGCGAATTCCTCAACAAAGATACATTTCCATGGCTTCTTCCTCTTTGTCCAATACACCATTCCATAATTATGCTCATGCAATCTGCGTTTGGGATCGTCGGACATCCCTACATATTGACTTCCATCAAGATCACTCCGAAGGACGTATACGAACATCATGTAACGGATGGAGCCGCTGACCGGATTTGAACCGGTGACCCACGGTTTACGATACCGTTGCTCTACCAGCTGAGCTACAGCGGCGGTATGCTTACTATACAAATGCCTCACAGCAAATCAAAGGATGCAAGAGCTTTGCCGGATGACGACCTGCCCGTTGTGG
>CAZVLZ010000028.1:12124-14894 GCA_964628345.1 uncultured Candidatus Peribacteria bacterium
ATTATCTGGTATAATTTTATGATGTCCGTCGAACAGCCAACACCCAAGAACGAGCCAAAAAACGACGCAGAGGTGCCTGCGCAAGAACAGATGCAGCAGATGGAAAAGCTCCATCAGCAGATACAGGCATCCGCACAGGAACGGGCAATGCAGGAGAACAGCGAAAAAGAATCCGCTCAAGCCAAGGAACACTACAAATTTTCTCATATCAAAGAGAACACAATCGGCGTTTTACAAAGAAAAATTGAACATGCGCAAGCAGGTCTGAAGAATTGCGAACAGGAATACCGTCGCGGCTCGTGGGGAAAGCGTTTCGATTCCGCGTTCAAGCTTGGAGGATTGTTCGGCACGACGGTCAACCAAAGCAACGCCGAGGCACTCCGGCAGCAAAAAACCGCGCTCGAACATCTGCAGGCCTTGCTCGCGAAAACCGAGCGGCTTTCGGAGCCGATGTCGTTGCCGGAGCTGCTGGAGGTGCGTCGCAGCCTCGGCCTGCCGGATGAGCCGATTGATATGCAACGGAACTCTGATGAGTTTGTACGGAAGGCAAACGCAGCTTTTCAAAACCGCGACCGCTCTCTGGAGGTGAACTGGAAGGAGATCAATGAGCAGCTCAAGGCGGCGGACACGTACATGGATTGGCTGGAGTGGAGCATCCAGACCGCGGATACCGGCATGTCGATCGCCACGGGCTTTGTCCCCGGTGGCGCGGAGCTATACGCCTTTTCACATTCCATGACCGACATTGCCACAGGCATGAAGACACCCAAGGAGGCGTTGATGGAGGTCGGGTTTACCGTCGTGACAGCGCACCTCGGAGGACGGGTACTGCAGGGGAAGATGGGCGCGGCCATGACCAAGAAAATCACGGAGTGGGCGGAGAAAAACGCAGTGAACTTTGTCAAAAATCCCAAGCTCGCCGCTCGTCTCGCCGCTGGTGTAGCAGGAGCAGGTTCCGGCGCCGCCGGAGGGGCTGTGATCGGCGGAGGTTCCGCTGTTGCGAAAGAAACGTGGAACGTCGCAACCGGACAGAAGACCGTCGGGCAGGGGTTGAGCGACGTTGCGAAGGAGACGGCGAAGAGCGCAGTCATGGGCGCGGGAATGGGGGCAGCCGGAGGCGCGACCGGTCTCAACCAGAAAATCCACGAGACATTCAAGGACGACAAATCGTACAAGTTTGTGAACAAGTGGCTGTATGGACAGAGAGAAACCGCTCCGGCCGGAACACAGCGCCATGCTTCGCAGGAAGAAATCACGCAGCTCAAGGATTTTCTCAAAACGAATCCCGTGGATGATGCGACCCGCCTTCACATCGCCGAACAACTGCTCGGCCGCGCTCTTCCCAAAGAAGTCACCGATGCCATCCTCGTCTCGCACGGCAAACCCGGGGCCATCGATGAAGGCAACATGACGAACAACATTTTGAAAGAAGGGCCGGTCTATGACGCGTTGCGCGCGGAATACGAGCGGACGATGCCGGCGGAGCAGGCGCATGAACGTGCAATCAGGGAAACGAAATTGATTCTGGACGCGGGGCTGTGCGGCGCACCGCCCCCACCGCCCCGCAAAGAGCGCGCGCTGGCACAAGCGGAACAAACGGATATGAAAACCACGGAAGGCCGCACGGTGTTCCGTGTGCGCGGCCAAGGGAAGGAATTTCTGTTCCCCGAAGGCCACATCGTGATTGTCGAGAAAGGAACATCGCGCAAGGGAGTCGAAATTCCGGCGAACCGGCCGTACGAGATCAGGCTTCATCGCGGGCAACAGGGTCAGTTGGAACCGACACTCCATCCTCTCGATCCATCGGACCAGCGCGCCGGCGATTACAGCATCGATTTGGACCAAACCACATGGCGCACGCCGTCCGCTTCCGTTCTCAAAGACTGGAAAGCGATTGGATGGAGGGCGGGGACGCCGGAACCGCCACCTCCCAAACAAGGAAGCAAGATCAATACGCCGAGAAAAAACATTCATGCCGAGACCGCGCACAGAAAAAATCTCGATCGTGGCGTCTTGCGCGTAAAACAACACATCGACGAGCTGAATGCCGCATTCCGAACGTTTCGGGAGCACGTGAAGGGAATAGGCACTCCGGATATGCCGGAAGATTTGATCTACTCACATTCACTGAAAGATGCGACATCAAAAATTCAAACATACGGAGAACAAAATGGCTGGAAACCATCAAAGATCACTGAAGTGACGGAACAGCTGCGGCGGCTGCACGCGAGGCGTGCTCAGCTGGAATCCGAGTGGAATCCCCCATCGGGCAGCCTGCAGACAGAAATCAATACGATCCATGCAAAAATCGCCCAAGCATCCCTTCCGCAACAGATTGGAAAGCGGCTGAAGCCAGCTCCCGAGGCTCTTACATATCCTGATCCCGGAAAGCCGGGAATACAGGCATGGTTATGCGAGCGCATCGGTGATTTCAAGGCCCAAACCGTACATATCTTTCGACAGAAAGACGGATCTCTCGCTCTGAAGGCAATAGACGAAACGAACGGTTTGCGGCAGGTGCCGCTTACCGATAAATTCCGGAAGGCATTAGCTCCCGTGCATGATCTGCAAGCCGAGGCCATTTCGCAGGAACCGCCGGAAAGCGGATGGAAGCTTCACTTAAATTTTGACGGGGAAAATCTTGCAGTGCGGGCGCGCGTGGCCGCTGTGCTTCGCAGACTCGAACAGGAATCACTGATTGCCAACTGGAAAATCGGGCACCGGGGAGGGAAACGGGCCGGAGCACCGGGTAAAGAAGCCACCATCTATA
>CAZVLZ010000029.1:0-11608 GCA_964628345.1 uncultured Candidatus Peribacteria bacterium
CCCCTTCCTTTCGAGGAGGAAGGGGAGATTGTATTTCACAGATGTTCCCCCTCTCCTCGGGAGAGGGGGATAAAGGGGGAGAGGTTAGGAAAGAGAAAAGTGACTGATTACTGTGGGGCATTTTTTCCGTAACGGATCACCAGCAGCGGAAAAACTGCCACCGCCTTCCAGATCCTGCCGATCCTTGTTGGTTCTCTGAAGAGTCGCCAGAGCCACTCAAGTCCGGCTTTCCGCATCCAGACCGGAGCGCGTTTGCGCACACCGGCGAGGAAGTCGAACGTTCCGCCGATACCCATCGCCACGCGCACGGAAGACATTTCCTTCAGGTGTTTCGCGATCCACAGATCCTGCGCGGGAGCACCGAAGGCGACCAGCAGCAGGTGCGGGGCGGCTGTGCGGATCATGTGTACGATTGTCGGCGCATCTTCTTCCCGCGGGGTTCCCGCGAAGCAGCCCACCACCCGCAAACGCGGATTCCTGCTCATCAGGTTCTGCGCTGCAGCTTCCGCGATCCCGGATTGTGCACCCAGGAGGAAGACGGGAGTTTCTTCGGTCAGTTCCCCGCAGAGGTTCGTCACGGTATCCACCCCCGTCACGCGCTCCGTCAGGCGTTGTCCCGTGAGGCGCGCCATCCAGATGAGTCCGGTGGAATCGGGAATATTCAGGTCGGCCCGGTTCAGGAGTTCCCGGAACGGCGCATTGTGCGTTGCCTCCACCAGCATCTCATTATTCGGTGTCATCACGTGCCTCTGGCGATTTTCGTTCAGAAATCCTTGGATCAACTCCACTGCCTCCGTCCGCATGACAGCATCGATGGGAACGCCGAGGAGGGAGATGCGGGACGGAGACATAAGCTGTAAGACATAAGCTTTAAGCTTATAGCTTATAGCTTACAGCTACTTCAGAACGAAAGAAGCTTTCGCGATCCAAACACTCCTATTCTCTCAGCTTCTGCACTTCCTCCACATACCACTGATTGTCTCCTCTCTTTAACCGCACCAGTTTGGGGCCGTCCTTGGTCTCGGCCAGGTAGTCGCGCTCGTTCTCCTTTTCGCGCAGCAGCACCGTGCGGCCGATCTCCTCTTCGGGCAGGAGCAGGTAGATGGCGATGTCGGGCTTGTCGGTGAGGGCGGCCCTGAGATTGAGGGTTGCACGGCCGAGTGTGGCTGCGATGCCGACGATCAGCGCGCACAGAAGCACGGCCCACCCGATGGTATGGAAGAACCGGAAGGAGGAGACGCGGTGAAAGTCCATGTCGAGAGCAGTATACCCCGGCAATCTTTGGGCGGAAGTGGGCAATTTCTTGTGGCGTAGTGCGATGCGCCGGATTCGGGTACGCTTCTCACAGTGGCACGTCTGGCATTGATTATCATTGATGGCTTCGGGGTGGCGCCTCCCGGTCCGGGCAATGCCCGTTCTCTCGCGAAACTTCCGACGATCAAGCGTCTGGAGAACGAAGTTCCGAATGTCATCATGCAGGCATCGGGAAATGCGGCAGGCTTGCCGGATGGTCAGCAGGGCGCGAGCGAGCCGGGGCATCTGGTGATTGGAGCGGGGCGCATCGTCTGGCAGCCGCTCGAAGAAATCAATCGCTCCATCCGGTCTGGAACTTTTTTCAAGAATCCGGTGTTGATCGGAGCGTGCGAACGCGCCAAGAAGCGCAATGTCCCTCTCCATCTGATCAGCATCTACTCTTTCGGCGGTGTGCACGGCCATGCGGATCATGTGCGTGCGATGCTGCAACTGGCGGAGGCGCAGGGAGTGTCGAAGATATTTCTGCATCTCATCGGCGACGGGCGCGATGTCCCCGTCCAGCAGTTCTGCGCGGACTATGCGCTCCTCCAGAAGCAGCTCAAGCAGTACCCCCACGCGCGTGTCGCGTCGCTGATGGGCAGGTACTACGCCATGGATCGTGACCGCCAGTACGCCACACGCACGAAGATCGCTTACGATCTCTACACCAAAGGGAAGGGCGAGGCGTGCACCGATCTCTGTACCGCAGTGCGGGAGTGGTATGCCCAAGCGCCCGAAAAGGAGAAGACGGACTACTACATCAAGCCGCTCAAAACTCCCACGTTCGTTCCCATCCAGCCGGAGGATGTTGTCGTCTGCGTGAACTTCCGCTCCGATCGGATGATCCAGATTGTGCGGGCGCTGGAGGACGAGCCGTTCACGGAGTTTCCTCGTCCCGCGCGCATCAGGGATGTCGTCTGCATGGGGCCGTACTCCGATCATCTCCCCATCGCTTTTCCGGCTCCTGCAGTGAAGAACACGTTGGGGGAGGTTGTGTCGAAGGCGGGCCTCAAACAGCTGCGCATCGCCGAAACAGACAAGATGGCGCACGTGACGTTCTTCTTCAACGCGCAGGTGCATGAGCCGTTTCCTGGCGAGGATCGCATTCTCATCGAGTCTCCGAAGGTCCCCAATTTCGCCGATGCACCTGCCATGAGCGCCGATGCACTCACGGAAAAGCTCCTGCAGAACGTGAAGGCGCAAACGTACGACTTCATCGTAGTGAACTATGCCAACCCCGACCTCGTCGGCCATGGCGCCAATATTCCCGCGGAAGTGATTGCCTGCGAAACGGTTGACCGCAACCTCGGCCGCCTGCTGCCCGTGCTGGAGCAGAATGGCTACGAGTGGATCGTGACATCGGATCATGGACATGCGGAGGAGATGCTTTTACCCGATGGCAGTGTTTCTCCAAGCCATACAACGAATCCCGTTCAGACATTCGTTCATTCCCAAGCGGTTGCATCGTCCAAGGACTTGAAAAAATGCACCGGGATTAAAGATATTGCGCCCCTTTGTCTGAAGATTATGGGTCTGGGAGTTCCCAGAGAGATGCAGGGGAGCGAAAGATAGTACACAGAGCCTTTGGACGCTATGCTACGGATCGTATGCAGGAGATCACCTACCGTTCCAGGAAGTTCTTCGAGGAGGTCGCCAAGGCGCCGCAGCGCCACGTGCACCTGATCCTCATCGCGACCAAGCCGGACATCATCAAGCAGCTGCCCTTGTACTTCGAATTGAAGAAGAGGGGGCACCTCGTGCTCCTCGGCCACACCGGCCAGCACTACAGCGAAAACCTCAGCGGTGGGATGCTCAAAGAGTACGGGGTCGAGCCGGATTTCAACCTGAATGTGCGCGGAGTGATGCACGAGATCGTGAGCCAGATCATCGGACGGCTGGGGTTCCTCATCGGCGAGCTGAAGGAGAAAGGGAAAATCGTGATTCCCTACGTGCACGGCGATACCACCACGGCGATGGCGGCGGGCAACGCGGGGTTCAGCCATGGGTTCGCATCGGTGCACGTGGAAGCGGGAATCCGGACATTAACGCCTCGCTATGAAGGCGCGAAGATGGGAGATGCCGCTGCGTGGAGGAAATATCTGATGGATCGGAAGAACTGGGAGCGCGGCAGCCTGGAGCCGTATCCCGAGCAGTTCAACACCCGCTGCAGCGAGGCGGCGACGGGCGTGCATCTGGCTCCGGTCGAGCTCGATCGTGAATTCATGCTCTCGGAGGGTTTTCCGTCTGATCGTATCTTCGTCGTGGGCAATTCCGTGGTGGATGCCGTCGCAGAGGCACAGACCCGCATTGATCAATCGAAGGTTTTCGATCGCTACCCCATGCTTGCAAACGGCGATTTCGTGCGCTTCTGCATCCACCGCAGAGAGAATTGCGGGTCGGACCGCCGCTTCCGCGCGATCTACGATGCCATGGTTTCTCTGGTGAAAGACGGACGTAATGTTCTGCTCATCACCATGACGCAGACGGAGCGCGCGTTCGAGCGCATGGGACTCAAGAAAGAGGTGGAGGCTCTTGCCAAGAAGCACAAGAATTTCATCTATTCCCCCGTGTGGGCCGAGTACGTGGATGTGATGGCGGCCATGGCCAAGGCTTCGGTGTGCGCCACCGATTCCGGCTCCATGCAGGAAGAGATGAATGCCATGGGTATTCCGTGCGTCACGCTCCGCTTCGGCTCCGACAGGAGCGAGTCAGCCATGGCAGGCGGCAACCTGATCGCACCACCGGTCGATTCTAAAACCATCCGGAAGATGATCGAGTTTGCATGGGACAACAAAGAGATGAAGAAAGCGCCGAAGCTCTATGGCAAAAATGTGAGCGCGCAGTGCATCGATGCCGTGGAGAAGGTTCTACAAGGGGGCGAGATCTTCCGGTCCGATGAGGCGCGACTGGGTCTCTAAAAAACCCCTCTCCACATCCAGGTAGAGAGATCAGCAGGATCGTGAGGTACCCTGCGACCTTCTCCTTCTGCCCCATGGCAGGAGAGGGGGAAGCGAACTCATTCAGGAATAATGCAAGGATGAGTTCGGATCATTGTTTTCCGCTGGCACTGCAAGATCAACTACAATGGCGAGGAATTTCGTATGCTTGCCCGCTCCCGCGAACGGCTCACGCTCCTTCTGATTGCGCTTTTACCATTCCACGCGTTCCTCGTGACCGTCCTGACGAAGCTCATCGTCGGGCGGGGGCACGCGCCGCTTCCGTGGATTGCCGTCTGGAAGGAGGCATTACTGGGAATGATCTTGGCGTTGACGGTGATGGAAGTGGTGAGAGCGATGAGGGAAGGACGAAGGACGAAGGACGAAGGACGAAGGGAAGGGAATGTGTTCTGGAGGGTGGATTGGATTGATGGCTTGATCCTCTTTCTCATTGCTCTCGCCATTGTCATCACAGCATTCACACATCAGGACTGGAAGCTTGCCCTCCTCGGATTCCGGTATGACTTCGTTCCGCTCGTCGCATTCCTGATCGCGCGGCGCGTGGAGTGGTCGGCATGGTTTCGGGAGCGGGCACTGACGGTGCTGCTGGGCGTTGGCGTGCTCATCGCGGCGTACGGCATCCTCTCGGAATTCCTTCCCATGAAATTTTTCCAATGGCTCGGCTACTCCCCGGCGCATTCCCTCTACTTCGCCTCAGGTCCGGTGGCCGCCTTCCAGCAGGTGAGCGAAACAGTGCTCCGGCGCATCCAGTCCACGATGAGCGGGCCGAATCAGTTGGGATTGTGGTTGTTGATCCCGTTTGGCATTTTGTTGTCGCGATGGACCGTGGGAAGAGGAAAATTGGCATATTGGAGTATTGGAGTATTGGTGCTGGGAGCGCTGTTCCTCACGTTTTCGCGTGCGGCGTGGATTGGAGCGTTCGTGATGAGCATGATTGTTCTGCTCAAGAGCGTTCCGCGCCGACATCTCAAGCGCGTCGCCATCGGCGCCATCGGCATCGTCGCATCCATCGGCATCGTCGCATCCGTACTCTTCCCTGCTGTTTTCTTTCGTCTCTCCTCCTCGCGCGGGCACCTGACACGTCCCCTGCAGGCCATCGGGCACATGATTGATCATCCGTTCGGAGAGGGGCTTGGCGCCGCTGGTCCTGCCAGCAATCGCGTGAGCGAGACGTGCGTCTTCCTGCGCCCGCAGGATGATCCTGCATGGGCGAAGACAACTCCCTCACTCTGCGTCTTCCTCGGCACGACCCAAGTGCAGCCCGCGGATCACGTCTGCCGTTGCCCGTTCCTGCCTGAGAATTGGTACCTGCAGATCGGGGTGGAGATGGGGATGTTGGGGTTCGTTCTGTTTGTTGCTTTGATCACTGTTGTTCTTGTGCGCTTGGGAGATTTAAGACATAAGACGGAAGACAGAAGACATACGATGGGGAGCGGCATGGATGTTGCTTACGTCTTACGTCTTACGTCTTACGTCTCGTTCCTCGGTGTTTCCATCGCCGCGCTCTTCCTCCACGCATGGGAGGACAGCGCCGTTTCGTACACGATGTGGTTGCTGGCAGGAACACAACTACGCGTGCTTCGTTCCCTTTCCTTTTGATGGAACTCTCGTGCCTTTACTCATTGATTGAGGATCCGTGCCCAGCACTTTTGCCCAATCTGTCTCGTCCATCTGATCGCCGGTCCTGTCTTGTTCAGTAGGTCCGGTCTCACCCAAATCGACGGCATACTCGCCTGCGGTCTGGGGGGCGTTTTGCGTTTGAGGCACCGCAACGGATTTCCCTTTTGTCTTCGGCCCTTCTTCTGCGTCCGCGAGCCCGATCTCGGTGGGTACTGCTGGGGTTTGCGGTTTCTCTTTCCATGGCTGGGCTGTGGGAGGTTCTTTCGTTGTAGAAGGCGTTTCTTCGGAGAGCAGTTCTTGCAGTTGTAAATGTTTGCAGCCCCGATGAACGCGTGCCTGAATCAGTGCAAAGAGCTGAATAAATTCTTGATCAATGGTCGTATCGGGTGAAGAGCCAGTTCTTTTTTCATAGAGAGCACGCAGACTTGCCAGCATTTTTCCGGCTTTCGCCATATCTTTGGGATCGGAGGGCGGACAATTGATTTCTTGCAGCGCGGTCTGAACCGTCCGTGCGATCTTTTCCATTCTTTCCTGAATTGCTGTTGGGTCAGCAATGCAGGCATCGCAAAGAAGAGAGAAATTTTGAGTACCTTGAACGTTTGCCTTGAGCAGCCACTCAGAGGGAGTGAGCTTCTTTCGTTCGTGAGGTTGTTCTGATGGCGACATAGGACGCGCATGCTGTCCTTCACATGGACTGTTGTCAATATCCGAGAGCGGCTATGCTGCCTCCATGGCGGAACCAAGCGAACGGCGGCCGATTGTGATCCTCGATTTTGGCGGCCAGTACGCGCATTTGATCGCACGGAGGGTCCGTGCACTCGGTGCGTATTCCGATATCCGCGATCCCTCCACTCCCGTGAAGGAACTCAAAGATGCGGCGGGTATCATCCTCTCCGGCGGACCGCAGAGCGTGTACGACAAGGCGAGTCCGGTGGCCGATCCCAAAATTTTCTCGCTTGGCGTTCCTGTATTGGGCATCTGCTACGGTTTGCAGTGGATGACCAAGACGCTCGGTGGGACCGTGACGCCCGGCACCGTGAAGGAATACGGCTCGACAGAGATGACGACCGTGAACGGCGGCGGGATTCTACTCAAAGATCTTCCGGAGCATTGCACGGTCTGGATGTCCCACGGTGATGAGGCTTCCAAGCTCCCCGAAGGATTTCAGCTCACCGCTACGTCGGATAGTTGTGTCCATGCCGCGTTCGAAGATCCGCGCCGCAAATTCTTCGCTGTGCAGTTCCATCCCGAGGTCACGCATACGGAACACGGTACCGATATCCTGCGAAGGTTCGTCGAGCTGTGTCCGGCCACTTCCTGGTCCATCGAGGGCTACGCCAAGCGCATCGGCGATGAGATCCAGGAGCAAGTGAAAGATCGGCGCGTCTTCATGCTCGTGTCGGGGGGCGTCGATTCCACGGTGGCATTCGTGCTGCTCAACGAAGTCCTGGGGGCGCACCGTGTGCAGGGGCTGCTTGTGGACACCGGCCTCATGCGCAAGAACGAAGTCACCGAAATCCGTGCCGCTTTCGATCACCTCGGCGTGACGAACGTGCGCATCGAGGATGCAGCGGCGGAATTCTTTCAGGCGCTTGATGGCGTGATCGATCCCGAGGAGAAGCGTCGCGTGATCGGCGACACCTTCCTCGCCGTGCAGAAGCGCGTGAGCGAAGACTTGGGACTGACGGCCTCGGACGGGTGGATGTTGGGGCAGGGGACGATCTATCCCGATACCATCGAGACCAAGGGTACCAAGCATGCCGATCACATCAAGACACACCACAACCGCGTACCGGCCATTCAGCAGATGCTGAGAAAGGGACTCATCATCGAGCCGCTCAAAGAGCTGTACAAAGACGAAGTGAGGGCGCTCGGCGAGGAATTGGGACTCCCGCACGAACTCGTCTGGCGGCATCCGTTCCCGGGTCCCGGACTCGGCGTGCGCATTCTCTGCGCGACCAAACCCGACGCACTGACCGTGGATGACGTGGGCATTAAGCGGTGGGGCGGTACGTGGGCCGTGCTACCAGTGAAGAGCGTCGGGGTGCAGGGGGACGGACGGACGTACCGCCACGCGCTCGCGCTCTTCGGCCAAGATCCCTGCGTGCTCACCGAGCAACTCTGGCGTCTGGCGACCGAGATCCCCAACCGCCGCCGCGAGTTTAACCGCGTGCTCCTCTGTACATCCGCAACGGAGGCGCGTCCCTTCGTCTTCTCATCGGGTGCCATCACCAAAGAACGCGCGGACCTCCTGCGTGAAGCTGATGCCATCGTGACGGAGGAAATGCGTCGTGCGGATCTGTACGAACACATTTGGCAGTTCCCCGTCGTGCTCCTGCCGTTCGGCGCAACACCGGGCGGTCAGTCTATCGTGCTGCGTCCGGTGGAATCGCAGGAGGCCATGACGGCGCGCGCATCGTCGCTCCCGGCGGAGGTGCTGCAGCGCATGACGAAGAGGATTATGGAACTCGGGGGCATTGACTTCATCTTCTACGATCTCACGAGTAAGCCACCCGCCACGATTGAGTGGGAGTAGTGAGGGATTGGGGATTGGAGTATGAGGGAACAGGATCGGTTTGTTCAGCCGTTGCGCTCATGATTTCATTTGCAGTTTCCCAATATTCCAATCCCCAATCCCCAATTCCTCTTGTATACTCGGCACTTCCATGGCGGATGCCACCTCCCTCACCGAGCCCGAAATCCTCTCTCTTGTCCGTACGGCGCAGGAGGGGGACACGCAGGCCTTCAGCGCGCTCTACGACCACTTCTTCCCACAGGTCTACCGCTACGCCGCCTTCCGTTTTCAGAAGGAAATGGCGGAGGATCTCGTTGCGGATATCTTCGTGAAAGTGTGGGAGAAACTCCATACGTATCAGGAGCGTGCGGGTGTTCCCTTCGCAGCATGGCTGTTTCGGATTGCACGATATGAAGTAATCGATGCCTACCGCAGCAAGCGTGACACGGTGGAGGTGCCCGAAGAACTCCATGACGAAGACGAGCTGAATCGTGCCGATACCAGCGCGAAGCGTGCGGATGTCTTGAAGATGGTGCGCACGGCCATGGACCAGTTACCACGCCGATACCGCGACATTTTGCTGCTTTCGTACATGGCGGACCTGCCGCACAGCGAGATTGCCCGCACACTCAAAATGCGCGAGGGCGCCGTGCGGGTGCTCAAGTTCAGGGCACTCGAAAAATTGGAATCCCTCCTCCCCCCCGAAGCCCATGGAATGCTGTGAAATTGTGCATTCCCTCCGGCCCCCCTCACCCTACCCTCTCCCCCCTTTGGGTGGAGAGGAGATCGGGAAGGTATTCTCTCTCGTTTGCTGTAACAAAAGCCCCTTTTCCCCGTTTTACTCAGTGTGATATGTCCGCGGAGGATCTTCTCCTTCGGCTCAAACGTGATTTGACGCCCCCCACGGGCGCACAGAGCCGTATCCGTACCCGTCTCACGGCGCGGATGGAGGCGCCTGCGGCGCTGAGAGTTGCCAGAACCACACTCACGCCCACGCCGGAGGCCAAGCGCGCAATTTGGGAGCGTGTTTCTGCCGCGATGCTCGCGCACCGCGCGCACGGATTTTTGGTGGAGCTGCGCGGATGGTTTACGCCGGCAGCAGGGTTGAACACGCTGCTTTGGCAGCACTTCTCGCCCCAGCTCAGTCCGGTGGTGCAGACGCGGGGAATGTTCTGGGGAGTGAAATGGGTCGCCACGGCGGTGCTACTCGTCTTCGTCGTGCAGATGAGTCCCCGGTTTTTCCTGGCACCGCACTCCGTCGCGCTCTCCGAGACGATGCTCCTGCCGCATGGGGATGTCTCCATTTTGGTGGGTGACGTGTGGCAGCCGGTGAACGAGGAGGTCACACTGCGTGCCGGCATGCGCATTCAAACGGGGGAGGACGGGCAGGCCAGCATCGTGCTGGGAGATGACGGCGTGGTCCGGCTCGACCGTGCGACCATGATCGACCTCGTGGATCTTGCGGACCGGATGGAGCCAGCGACGGAACTCGTCCCCACACTCTCGCTCTACACGGGCCGCCTGTGGATTCAAGGGCTCGTCCCCGCGAAGCTGCGTGGACTCACCGTCTTCACTCCCGTGGGTCTCGTCACGGTGAACGGAGGCAGCGTATCGATCGGTGGCGAACGTACGATGCGCGTCGAAGTGTATGACCGCAGCGCCGTAGTGACCCGTGCAGGGAAGGATCTTCCTCTCGTCGCGGGGCAGGGGATGACGCTGCGCGCAACCGGGACTCCCTATGCGCAAAAGCTCCCCGATGGTTCCTACCAGTCTGCATGGGCACGGGGCAATCTGACGCTCGATGCCGTGCACCGGCAGGAAATCGCCGCTCTCCAGCAGGCGAGGAGGGCCGAGCGCGCACGTATTCTCCCCACCTCCACTCTCTACCCGGTCAAGCGCGTCGTGGAGGCGGTGGATCTCTTCCTCACCGTCGGGGATGAAGCCAAGATGCAGAAACAACTCCAGCATGCCGATACGCGTCTGACCGAAGCGGCCGCCCTGCTCGCGCAGGGGCAGACGGGCGCCGTTGCTATGCCGCTTCAGGAGTACCGCTCCACGTTGGTTTCACTCGCCACCGGTTCCGGCGACGCGACGCTCGCACAGTTTCTCTTAAAGCAGGTGGTGTCGCAGAATGCGAGCGACCTGGCCGCCACTCTGCCGGGAGATCAGGGATACCTGCTCAAACAGGTCGTGCTCGAGACCACCTCTGCCCTTGCGGATGACGTGCGTGCGCCCGAAGATGCGCGTGCCAGCATGCTCCTCGATGCCCTGAGCGTGCTCACGCAGACCGTCGAGACGGGTAACCTGCAGGCTCTGCCGGAGATGTGGGCGCAATTGCAGCCGCAGTTTCAACTCATCAAGAACGGCCTGTCCGCGCTTTCGCCCGAGATGCGGCGTGAGGCGTCGGCCGCGCTGGAGATGCTCGCCTTCTCCATCGACAAGCAGGAGGAGTCCGGTCTGATGCAGAAAGTGGACCCGATTCTGCTGCAGCAGATCGCCGCGTACCTGCCGGTCGAAGAAGTGCCCTCCCTCTCGGAATCCGAGGTACAGGAGATTGTGTGGGGCATTAAGCAGCGCATCTTCGTCTACCACCAGACGCAGTCCCGCCTCAATCAATTCACGCAGGAACTCAAGTTACTCGAGGGGCATGCCGATCAGGGAAGGATTCTGCGCCGACTCTACTTCGCGCTTCCCGGCGGACCCGAGAACTTCCCGGAGCGTGTGCGGCAAGAGATCATCCGTCTCGGTTGGCAGAAGGCGTCTGAGACGAAGCTATAAGCTATAAGACATAAGCTGTAAGCGCGACAATGCGTCTTCGTTTTGCTAATAGCTTACAGCTTACGTCTTACAGCTTTCCCAAACACCTTTCTTGCGCTCTTCAGTCAAAATCGGCACACTCATCTGGCTATGTACGTGATCACAGAGCTCAAACCCGGCCGCGCCATTCAACTCGACGGGATTCCCTATCTCATCGTCGCTTCACAGTTCGGCCGCAAGAGCCAGAGCAAGGCGAACATGCAGTGTAAATTGAAGAACCTCAAGACGGGCGCGGTGATCCAGAAGAACTTTCAGGGCAGCGAGCAGGTAGAGCCGGCGGACATCGGCTACAAGCGGGTGCAGTACCTCTACACCGACGGCGAGCAGTACACGTTCATGGATCTCACGAGTTTCGACCAGTTCTTTCTCAACAAGGAGACGCTGGGTGATGCCATCCAGTACCTGG
>CAZVLZ010000029.1:11618-14867 GCA_964628345.1 uncultured Candidatus Peribacteria bacterium
GGTTGAGGGCGTCGAGGTGGATGCGCTGATGTTTGAAGAGAAACCCATTGGCATCAATCTTCCTTCCACGGTGGATCTGAAAGTCGTCGAGACGGAGCCGGGGGTCAAGGGCGATACGGCGTCCGGCGGCGGCAAGCCCGCCAAGCTGGAGAGCGGGCTCACGGTTCAGGTTCCGCTCTTCATCACGGAGGGCGATATGGTGAAGGTGAACACGGAGACCGGCGAATACATGAAGAAGGCGTAAATCATGAGAGACAAACCTACCCTTCGGCTTCGCTCAGGGCGAGCGGTTTTTCTCTCATGGACTCTCTTTTCCCTTAAAGGGTGCGCTTCGCGCGTTATTTCATTTTATCCATAAGGATTTCATTCACCTTCTCCGGACTCGCCTGTCCCTTTGTTTCCTTCATGACCCATCCAACAATCGCACCGAGTGCCTGAGTCTTGCCTTTCTTGAAGGATTCGACTGCCTTGGGATTGGCCGCTATGGCCTTGTCGACCAGTGCAGCCAGCGCGCCTTCGTCCGTGATCTGCGAAATGCCCTCGTCTGCGATGATCTCGGGTGCGGACTTGCCGGTTTCGACCATCTTTTCCAGAACTTCTTTTCCTTTGCTCCCCGAGATTTTTCCACTTTCGATTGCATCCACGAGGTCGAGCATGGCCTGTGCGCCGGGACCCTGCCGAACGGACTTGCCCGCCGCTTTGAGGAACCCCGTGAGTTGCGTGATCACGATGCCCGAAGCGCGCTTGGGGTCCTGCAGCCGCCCCAGCACCGCTGCGTAGATTTTTTTGAGATCGGGATCCGCGTTCAACTGCTGCGCTTCGGCATCCGTGAGGCCCAAACCGGAGAGCTTCTTCTTCTCGGCGCGGGGCAGCGGCGGCAGAGCGGCGCGGATTTTTTCCAGCTCCGCCGCATCGAACGAGAGAGGCGGCAGATCGGGCTCGGGGAAGTAGCGGTAGTCGCCGGCGGTTTCCTTGTCGCGGAGGACGTGCGTCTTCTCTTCATCATCCAGCCACCCGACGGTGATGTCGTGCGGCAGCGGTCCTTTGTCTTTCTCCCACAGGTCGCGCAGACGTTTCTCCTCATACTGCAGCGCTTTTTCCAGAGCCTTGAAGGAGTTTAGGTTCTTGATCTCGCTGCGCGGATTGAGCTTCTTCGATCCCTTCTCTTTGAGCGAGATGGATGCATCGAACCGCATCATGCCCTTGAACATGTCGGCGTCGCTCGCTCCTACAGAGATCAGGATGCGGCGCAGTTCCTGCGCGAAAGCGACGGCATCTTCCGCAGACTTCAGATCCGGTTCGGTGACGATCTCCATGAGAGGCGTTCCCGCGCGGTTGTAGTCGCAGAGCGTGTTACTGCCGTAATGACTCAACTTGCCCGCGTCATTTTCCATGTGCAGCCGCGTGATACGACACGAGCGTTCTCCTGTCGCGTTTCCGGCCGCATCGGTGAGGTCAAATTCCACCTTCCCGCCCTTGGCCAGCGGAAAGTCATACTGCGAAATCTGGAATCCCGAGGGCAGGTCGGGGTAGAAGTAGTGTTTGCGGTCGAAGTGACATTCCGGCGCCACGGTACAGCCGATGGCGAGCGATGCCTTCACCGCTTTGGCAATCGCTTCCTTGTTCGGCACGGGGAGTGTCCCTGGGAATCCCATACAGATCGGGCACACGGTCGTGTTGGGCGCTTTGCCGAACGCGTCATTGTCGCATCCACAGAACATCTTCGTCCTCGTGTTCATCTGCGCGTGCACTTCCAATCCAATAACAACTTCCAATTGCGGCATAGGAGCAGAGTAGCGGTCGAAAACGCCCGTGCGCAAATGAAAAGGGATTTCTTGACTGGTTCACGAAACATCGTACATTGCACGCAATGCCTTCTCCCTCTGCAGTCGATCATCGGCATGCCGCATGGCAGGATCAGCGGGATGAGGATGTGGGTCTTCTCACAAATTTTTTTGCAGGTGATGGTGCGGGTTTGTTCCAAAAATATCAGCCGCTCATTATCGGATATTTGCGAAGGCATCTGCAGGACGAAGCGACTGTTGATGATATTGCACAGCAGGTTTGGCAAAGCGTTTTCACGAAGGGACATACGATTCGCAAGCAACGCGCATTTCGTGAGTGGCTTTTCTCCACGGCGCACAACACCATGGTGAACTATGCGGTACGCCGACGTCGCACATATTCCATGAAAGAAGGATCAGACTCTCTCACTGCGCCCGACGGCAATCCGCTTACATTTCTCCTGTTCGGCGAACAGAGGAATCAGGTCCACAGGGTGCTGGGGCAGCTGGTCCCCATGGACAGTGAGGTGCTGGATCTTTTTTACCTCAAAGGAATGAAACTGAAAGAGATCGCATCTCAATTATCCGAACGTGAACATCGCATGATGCCCATGGGAACGGTCAAGCGTCGTCTCCATGTTGCACGCAAAAGGTTCGGCGAGAGATTTCGAAGCATTTACTCCTGACTCGGAACCGAAGAAGTAGTGAGGTAGTCGACCAGAAGCACGCCGCTGAGGTGATCCATTTCATGCTGCACGGTGCGGGCGGAGAAGTCGGTGAGCTTGCGCTCCTCGGGCAGGCCCTTTTCGTTCAGGTACTTCACGGTGATGGTGCTTGGCCGCGCGACGGTCACTTGTAGGCCCGGAAGGCTCAAACAGCCCTCTTCCTCCGTATTGGTTTCGGTACTCTTCCAGACGATTTCGGGGTTGATGAGTACCGTCATTTTGCCTTCGACCAGTGCGAGGCAGAGCTGCAGCGACTGTCCCACCTGCGGGGCTGCCAGACCCGCTCCATCCTCCGCTTTCACGGTCGCATACATGTCTTTGATGAGCTTTTTGAGAGCCTTGGTTACCTCCTGCACCTTTGCCCCCTTTTTACGGAGAATCGGGTTATCGGCGCCTTTTTGAATGGGGAGGACGGTCATGCTGTGCCCATTGTACTGAAGGGGGAGTTTATTGACAAATACGTGTTATATAGTAATATTACTAAGTGCTTCAGGTGCTCTCCATTTGCTGTTTTGCAGCGATTATTTGGATCCTCGTTGAGGATCCCGCGTTCGGCAGCAAGCCCTCACGCACAAGGGATGGGGATAGCAATATGATGCTCACGGCGCTCATCGGGTTGCTGCTTTCGCCGTTCATCATGATCGGGACGATCATGGTATTTTTTCTGAAGTTTCTTTCCTCGGTCATTCCATTTTTCTTCTACATCGTTTCTTCCCTCCTTCGGGCGTTTGGGAAACTGT
>CAZVLZ010000030.1:0-13623 GCA_964628345.1 uncultured Candidatus Peribacteria bacterium
TTTCAATTTCGCTGAATGTAAAACTTGGCGGAGAGGGAGGGATTCGAACCCTCGAGACCCTTAGGGGGCCTACGCGATTTCGAGTCGCGCGCCTTCGACCACTCGGCCACCTCTCCTCGCGTGCCGATTGTAGCTGACGGAAGGGAGTGCGTGTGCAATTTTTCACCATGTTCTTCTGTGCGAATTCTCTCTATTCTGTTTCCGTTTCCCATGTCCGCCCAGCTTCAGCGCCGGCTCACGCTTCCGCTCTTCACGTTTTACGGACTCGGGTCCATCCTTGGTGCGGGCATCTACTCACTCGTCGGCAAGGTGGCCGGCGAAGCCGGACTCTTTTCGCCGGTCGCATTCATCGTCGCTGCTGTTCTGGCCGCGCTGACGGGTTTTTCGTATGCGGAGCTCTCGGCGCGGTATCCGAAGAGCGGTGGTGAAGCGATCTATACCGCGCGCGCATTCGGCATTCGTTCGCTCTCCACGATCATCGGACTGCTTGTCACCTTCTCCGCCATCGTGTCCATTGGAGTGCTGACGAATGCGTTCGTCGGATACCTGCAGGTGTTCCTCCCCGTCTCACGCGAGCTTGTGATTATCGGTGCGGTGCTCGTTGCTGCGGCAATTGCCGTCTTCGGTATTAAAGAATCCGCGTTCGCCGCGTCGCTGTTCACTGTCATCGAAATCTGCGGACTCCTCCTCGTCATTTGGGTTGGCAGGGAAGGGTTGCTCTCTCTTCCCGTGCACATCAATGTATTCATTCCGCCTGCCGACGGGGCCGTCTGGTCCGGGATTCTCGCAGGGACTCTGCTCGCGTTCTACGCGTACATCGGTTTCGAGGATATGGCGAACATTGCGGAGGAGGTGCGCGAGCCACACCGCAATCTTCCCGTGGGCATCCTCCTCGCCATCTTCATTTCCACGCTCCTTTACTGCGTCATCGCGGTGGTGTCCGTCACCAGTCTTCCCTTGGAGGAACTTGGCGCGTCCGATGCGCCGCTGGCGCTCATCTACGAGCGAACCACGGGATCCTCGCCCGTCGTCATCACATTTATCGGACTCTTCGCCATCGCAAACGGCATTCTCGTACAGATCATTCTGGGTTCGAGAATCCTCTTCGGCTTGAGTCGACAGAGGTGGTTGCCCGCTCTGTTCGGCCGGGTGAATTCCGTGTCGCACACGCCCGTCGTCGCAACCGTTTTCGTTGCCGTTCTCGGTCTTGCGTTCGCCCTCTGGCTGCCGCTCGTGTCACTCGCGGAACTCACCAGTTACACGGTGCTGATCGTCTATGCATTCGTGAATGCTGCCTGCGTGTGCATCAAGATTCGCGTGCCGCATCCCAAGGGGGTACGGTCATTCCCGATTACCTTCCCGCTGTTTGGATTCATCGTTATTGCCAGTTTTCTCGGTTTCCGTCTGTGGGAAGTTTTGGGGTCGGTGTTCTGAAGGCAGCCACTCCGGCGCGGCAGAAACGCATGGGTGCACATGAACAGGTTGTTCCACGGATTTATGTACTATTGGGCAATTCAATGAAGTTTACTGCAATCGACATGGAGTTGTTGTGCTAAGGAACCCCCTGGTGGTCAATTGAATATTCTAAGAGAATTTGCCCGAAAGACGCGTTTTTCCACTTGCAGCGGGGAAACAGGGGTGCGTAAAATCACCCCGTTCCTTATTTTTTCCCCCCTCTTTCATGAGCTACGTCGTTGCTTCCAAGGTCAAGGAGCTCCTCAAGGCTGCCGACATGATGACGGCCGGCGATCTCGCGGATGCCGCCAGCAAGTACCTCGAGGACGCTCTCAAGAAGGCCGCCAAGCGCGCCCAGGAGAACGGCCGCAAGACGGTCCGCGCCTGCGACCTGTAAATCCTGTTTCCTTACGAAACCAAGAGCGCCTCGATCAGGGGCGCTTTTTGTAGCAGTAAGCGGACAGCAGTACGCAGTGAGCGGAGTTCTTCAAATACAATTCCATAACTTACTGCTTCCTGCATGCCGTTTACGACTGCACTCTTACTGAGCGCTTCAGCTCCGCATCAATGAACTGTTGAATATCTCCGTCGAGAACGCCGGTGGTGTTACTCGTCTCCACATCGGTGCGCAGATCCTTCACCATCTGGTACGGATGCAGCACGTAGCTGCGGATCTGTTGCCCGAAGTCGGCGCTCTGCTTCGCGCCCTTCAGTTCCGCTTTCGTCTCCTGCTGTTCGCGGCGTTCCTTTTCGAGGAGGCGGGCACGGAGCATGTTCATCGCCTGTGCGCGGTTCTGCAGCTGGCTCCTTTCGCTCTGGCAGGCGACCACGATTCCCGTGGGGATATGCGTGAAGCGCACGGCGGTCTCGACCTTGTTCACGTTCTGGCCGCCCGCGCCGCCACTCCGATAGGTATCGATCTTCAGGTCCGACGGATTGATGGCGACATCCGTCGATTCCGGCAGCTCCGGCAACACCTCCACGAGCGCGAAGCTGGTCTGCCGCAGGTTCTTGGCGTTGAACGGCGAGAGCCGCACGAGGCGGTGCGTGCCTTTCTCGCACTTCAGGTTGCCGTAGGCGAATTCTCCCTCCACATGGATCGTCGCGGATTTGATACCTGCCTCCTGTCCGTCGGTCTTTTCGACTATCGCCGTCTTCCACTTCCGCCGTTCGCAGTAGCGCAGGTACATGCGCATGAGCATCGCCGCCCAATCCTGCGCCTCGGTGCCGCCTGCGCCGCCGCTCACCGTGAGATAGCAGTTCTGCGCATCGAATTCGCCGCTCAGGTAGAGCTGCGTCTCGAGCGAGGCCCATTCTTTTTCCACCCGGTCGACATCCCCGGCAAGTGCGGATTGTTCCGCTTCCGAAGAGGCCTCCACCATTTCGAGGAGCGCTTGTGTCTCGTCGGCGATGCCCTGCACGGGTTCCCACTGTTTCTTGAGGGCTTTCAGTTCCGTGAACAGGGCCTGTGCGCGCTTCTGGTCACTCCAAATATCCTGATTACCTGTGAGTGTTGTCAGTTCCTGAATGCGCTTCGGGATTCCTCTCGCCTCAAAGAGAGTCCTTCCCCGTGGCGATGGCGGACGAAAGCACCTTCAGTTTCTGCAACAGGTCTTCCACGGAGGAAGGGGGGAGGGAAGTATGTAGCAAGCATAGCGCATGAAGGAGAGGTTGGTTAGTAAGATCCCGGCAGTAGGGTCACGGCATGCCGTGACCATACGACTTTTGGGAAGCACTGTGACCCTATAGCTTAAAGCTATCAAAACCTAGAATCGAAATTTATCAAATTCACCTGCATGGTCAAATCACCGTATTTGGGCTATAATATCAGGAAAACATATGACAGACATTTCTGCAGCGATCAACGGGAAATGGAAGGCGGAGATGCCGGGTCCCCGGGAAGTGTTGCGACGGGTGCTCTTTCCGTTTGCGCTCTTCTCGATTGTGCTCTTCCTCCTCCTTCTCCTGTCGTGGTACCTGCTCCTGCCGCGGTTCACCCGCGTCGCATTGCACGGGGTACCGCAGGATCTCTCGCAACTGCAAACCTATATGGAGGCCGTGGACACGGATACCCGCACACTGGAAGAGAAGCGCATGGCGCTCATCCTGCCGCTTGATGATTCGCCCTACGGCGTGCTCGTGGAGGAAAAAATGTCACAGCCATCCCTTCTCTCATTCTACGAACAGTTGAAGAACGTTGCGCGCACCTTCCTGCCGGAACAACCGCAGGCGGTGCATCTGCAATCCAGCAGTTTTGAACGCGATGTGATGATCGTCACGGGCGATGTGCGCAATGTGGGGCTGCAGAGCATGGCGGTGCTGGCACAATTTGTTTCCGCCATTCGGGAGATGCCGGGGATCGAACGCGTGGACTTTCCCCCGTTCACGCGGGAGCGTGATGCGTCGATCGGTTTCCACTCCCCATTCACTCTCCGGATCCATTTTTCCTGATGCGCTTCTTCCGTTCCCTCTTCGGCTCGTCGCTCCTGCTCGGATTCGTGAGTGTTTTCTGCCTTTCCCTATCCGTGTCACTCTTCACCGCGCACATCCAGGAAGTGAAGACAGCCCGCGAGATAACACTGCCGTTACTTGCGCAGCTTCCTGTTCGGGAACGGCGGCTTGCCCTGCTCAAGGAACAGGTGGAAGTGACCGAACTCCAAGCTGCACTCAAGACCGGTTCACAGCTCGAACGCGTGCGCGTTTCGGTGCTGCCACCGGAGGCCGATGTCTCGCGTGCACTGGCGGCCCTCGAACTCTTGCGCAGCACGCTGGAGGAGCAGGGCGCGATCGCTTCGCTCTCACCGATCGAGGTCGGCAAGGAGCAGGAGCGGGGTGAGGGACTGGCAGCGATTCCTCTGACATTCCAGGTATCCGCCCGCAGTGACGGCGCGCGCAGGGTGCTCGGTTTCGTACGCCTTGCCGGGCTGGTGACTGTGGGCGATGCGCTCACCAAAGCCGAGAAGAACGCTCTGATCCGCGCGACGGAAGAGGAGAATCCGGCGGGCATTGTCATGCTGGAGCAATTCTTCTCGACGGATCTGTTCCGGTACGCAGAGGAGCCACGGCCGTTCGATGAGCAGCTCAAGCGTTCCCTGCAGAGCGAAGGCTTTCTGACGGCATTTTCTCTCGCCACCGAATCGTCGCTCCTCAAGGAGGCCAAAGAATTCATGCAGGGTCCGATGGGTCCCGCCATAGAACGCGCGCGCCTCTGGCCGATGGAATTTCTGGCGATTGATCGCGTAAGTCTGGAGCCGGGCAGCGCTCCGGACTGGTACAAACTGACCTTGTCCCTGGCACTGATGCGTCGTTCCGGTTGATGTTCTTCCGCCGGTGAAGACGGCAATGCACTTGCCGCATTTCTACGCTTGGCATAGGCTTCTTTTGTTTTCTTCCCTCCTTCTTCCTTTGCAGAAGCGACGTCGCGGGCCATACATTCCTCCCCGTCAGGAGAAGCGGCCACGTATCAATGAAGAAATCCGCGCGACCAATGTGCTCCTGGTCGGTTCCGATGGGGCACAGGTGCGTCCATTTGCCGAGGTCCTGCAGGAGGCGAAGGCGCAGGAATTCGATGTGATTGAAGTTTCGCCCAAGGCCGATCCCCCCGTGGTGAAGATCGGCGATTTCGGACAGTACCTCTACCAACTTCGCAAGAAGGAGCGCAAGCAGCGCGTGCACTCGAAGCAGACCGAGGTGAAGATGCTGCGGTTCGGCTTTCGCACGGACAAGCATGACATCGAGCGCCTCATGGAGCGAGCCAAGGAATTCTTCAAGGACCGCCATCTGGTCAAGTTCGTGGTGCGCCTGCGTGGGCGTGAACTCGGTAACAAGGACTATGCCAAGGCCAAGCTCCTTGCCATTGTGGATGCGCTCAAGGACTGCGCCGAGGTGGAGCAGGACTTGAAGCAGCAGGGGCCGATGTTCCATGTGATCCTGAGGGCAAAACATTGAGGTTTCGTAGAGGTTGGAGAGGTCAGGGAAGCCTGAAACGTGAAAGGAATGTTGCGTTCAAACCTTTCTCACCCCCCTCACCTCTGCAACTTCACCAACGTCCTTCTGGGGCAGAAACAGTCGCTTTTTTCTTTGAAGCCTGTCAATCTCCCTGCTACACTTCGCCGTCTTTCCTGTTTTTCTGTACTTCGAATCCCTCAGGATCAATGCCCAAGCTCAAATCCCACAGCGGCGCCAAGAAGCGTGTTTTCCGCACCGGCAAAGGCAGGATTGCCCTGACGCGGCGCGGTCGCGGGCATCTCTTGCAGCAGAAGAGTAAGCGCCAGAAGAGCCTCAGTCGTACGCTTGTGGTGAGCACGGTGCACCAAAAAGCGCTCACTGCCCTTGTTCCCTATCTCTAAACCCCATGCGTGTAAAACGAGGTATTGTCCGGCACCGTCGTCATGCAAAGATCCGCAAGCTCGCCAAGGGCTACCGCGGCATGCGTTCGAAGACATTCGTGATCGCACAGCAGGCGGTGATGAAAGCCGGGCAGCATGCGTACAAGGATCGCCGCCGCAAGAAGCGTGATTTCCGTTCGCTGTGGATCATGCGTCTCAATGCGGCCTTCCGTGAGCGCGGACTCAAGTACTCCACGGTGATGGGTCAGATCCTCAAGAAGAAAATTGCCATTGATCGCAAAGTCCTGTCAGAGCTGGCGATTCATGAACCGAAAGTGTTTGATGCGGTCTTAAAGGCGGCGGGAGTGAAGTGAGTAAGAGTTCCCTCGGGGGAACATCCGGTTGTTTTTTTGCGTCGTGATCTATTCCACCTTTGTTTGGCGACAAAGGTGGAGCCCCGCCCGTACCGATCCACAGTACGGATCGGGCGGGCAAAACGCCGGCGCGCCAACCACCCCTCCCCGCCCGAACGCACCGTTCGGTACGGGCGGGCGCCCGGCCCTGTGCCTCCTCGCTGGCTCTTCCAAGGCTTCAGAGCCGACTCGTCGGCGTGTAGGGTCACGGCATGCCGTGACCCTACACGGCAGGGCCTTCCCCTTCACCCCCAGTGGCGCGCCCCCTCCACGGTTTGCCAAAAAGGTATCCTGCATATTCTTCTTTTGCTCATAGTTACTTCCGTTTGATTCGCACGAACCCGGCGACGTCGATCGTCTGCAGCTTCTCTTCTTTGCAGAGTAGATCCAGGAGCAGATTCATGCCGATCGTGTCGGAAGCCATGTGACTGCACTGGATCATGTTCACGTGCTTCTCTTTGGCCTTCTCCAGTGTCTTCTCCGTCACGTGCATCGAGAGAATCGTCCCGACGCCAGCGGCCGCTTGCGCCTCCAAAAATTCCTCCGGGCCGTTGGTACCGCCGGTGAATTCCGTGGCCACGATCTTGCCGGGGCGGCCGCTCTTGCTGCCATTCACGATGAGCGGCGGCACGCCCTTCTTGGCGTAGTACTTATACTCCGGGATTTCGAGCAGTGCAGTGAGGATCTCGCCGAGGTCGTCGTATTCCTTGTTGCAGATCGTCTTCTCCATAAATCTCCATACCTGGTTATCTGCGGGCGTGTGTGTGTTGAAGGCGGGAAAGTCCAAAAGCTCGGCCACGCGTTCGGTGGAGAAGAGGTTGTCGGCGTGCACGGCGCGCGCCACTTTGTCCATGCGTGGACGAATCCAGTTCTCGCTCTGGTTCACCGGTACACCCACCAGCGCCAGCACATCCACCTGCATGGCCATGACCTTCTCCAGGTCACCCAAGGCGCGGCCTTCGGGGTGGTGCAGCATGAGGGCATCGATTTTCTCGCCGCGCTCGCGGAGCCGGTCTGCCAGCAAGACCTCTTCCGTTTCGATGTCGATGCCGACCATGAGCGTCTTGATATCCTCGTCACCGGTGCCCGAAATGATCCGGCTGTCCGAGAAGGGGTTCCACAATCGTTCTTCGTCAAAATATTCCTTTTCGGCACCGTCGAGTTTGGCTGCCCGTTCCTTCTGTTTCTTCAGGATCTTCTCGATGGCCTTGCGGCCGCGGGGATCGGCATCAATGCCGTGCTGGACTGCGGAGCGGAAAAGTTTGTTGAGCTTCATAGTGTAAAAAAGCTTATCGTTGAAGTGATGTGGCAGCAAGGAAGAAGCCTATTCATCATTTCTTTCCGTCCTTTCTTTGTCAGGTGCGACAAAGAAAGGACCAAAGAAAGCGCTCCCGCGCCAACGCCCCTCCACGCCCGAACGTACCGTTCGGCCAGCCCGACAATGTCGTTCTGGAGGGTACGGGCGGGCGCCCGGTCCTGTGCCTCCTCGTCGACTCCTCCAAGGTTTCGGAGCCGACTCGTCGGTGTGTAGGGTCACGGCATGCCGTGACCCTACACGGCAGGGCCTGCCCCTTCACCGCCAGTGGCGCGGGCCAGCCCATTTGTTGTGTGTTGTGTTTTTTTGTTTCGATGCTGATCGGGGTATACACATCGAACTTGTCCTTTTTCTCTCTCTTCAGGGACCCGAAGCACGCTACAATGCGTTTCGTTCTTCTCCACTTGTCTGTGGCCTCCCTCCACATCGTCTACTCCACCTCCACCGGCTCTACGGAATACGTCGTCGATACACTCATCGCCGCACTCCGTGTCGCCGCGCCCAAACTTACGGTGGAGAAGCAGCGTGCGGAGATCGCACAAGCGGCGGATCTGCTCCGCGGCGATGCGCTGCTGCTCGCATCTGGCACGTGGAATACCGGTGGCACCGAAGGCCAGCTGCATCCGCACATGTATGCGCTCCTCAAGGACCGCGCGAAGGAGTGTGACCTCCAAAAAAAACCGTGTGCGGTGATCGCGCTGGGGGATGATCGCTACTACTACACCGCCCGTGCCATGGAGCATTTGATGCAGTTTGTGATGCAACATAACGGACAGGTGGCGGAATCCCTCGTGGTCGTCAATGAGCCGTATGATCAGGAGGAGAAAGTGAAGACGTGGGCGGGAAAGCTCCTCGCCAAAATTTCCTCTCTCGCGCAATGAGCAGAGTCGCTTTGAAAATCGTCGGCGCTCAAGGTCAGGGGGTGAACTCCGTGGGCGAGATGTGCGCCAAGGGACTCAAACGCAGCGGTTACTGCGTGTTCGGCTACCGCGAGTACATGTCGCTCATCAAGGGCGGACACAGCAGTTACCAGCTCGATGTCAGTGCCGATGCCGTGCGCAGTTCCGCGACACTCGTGGATATCGTGGTGAGCTTCAATCATCATGGCCTTGAGCAGAACCTGCGCGACCTCAAAAAGGGCGGCATCCTGCTCCATCAGACACCCCAGTGGAAATTCAAGAATGCTGAAGATCAGGCGTTCATCAAAGAGCAGGGCATCCGTGTGATCGAGCTCCCCACGGACGCGGTTTTGAAAAAGCTCAAGGCGAAGCCGATCCTCGGGAACGTGCTCATCACGGCGGTCGTGTGGTCGCTTTTGGGACAGCCGGAGGAACAACTGCATGAGCTGGTGCGCGAACAATTCGGGCACAAGAAGGATCTGCTCGACCTCAATTTCGCCTGCATCGCCGAGGGGTTCGCCGCATGCCAGGTGATTGCGCCCGGCATTTCTGTTTCGCTCCCCAAGCCCGATCCCCAATGGAAAGATCATCTGCTGCTCACGGGCAGTCAGGCGATGGGGCTCGGGATCATCCATGCCGGTTGCCGGTTTTACGCCGGCTATCCCATGACGCCCTCTTCGCCCATCCTCACGTACATTGCGGACATGCAGAACGAAACGCAGATGGTCGTGAAGCAGGCCGAGGACGAAATCACGGCTGCACAGATGATGGTGGGTGCCATGCACATGGGCACGCGCGCCATCACCGCCACGAGCGGCGGAGGATTCGACCTCATGACGGAGACACTCTCGCTCACCGGTATCACCGAGACTCCTGCTGTTTTCATTCTCGCACAGCGGCCGGGGCCCGGTACGGCACTCCCCACGTGGACAGCGCAGGGGGACCTCACGCTCGCGGTCGGTGCCGGACACGGGGAATTCGCCCGGCTCGTCCTTGCAGCCAGTGACACGCAGGATGCGTTTGATCTGCTACCCGAAGCATTCAACTACGCGGAGGAATTCCAGATTCCGGTCATTGTGCTTCACGCAGTCGGCGTTCGACCAGAGTATCGCGAAGCTCAAGCGCGGAAAACTCGTCACGGATGCGAAAGAGCTTGCCCCATTGCAGTCCACGGATCGTTACGATCCGCAGGCAGCCGACGGCGTCTCGAAGCGCTGGCTTCCCGGGAGCAATGCAGCGACCTACTGTGCGCAGGGCGATGAGCACGCTCCGGACGGATCGGTGACGGAGGATGCCGACAACGCACGTCAGCAGATGGAAAAACGGCTCAAAAAAGTGGAGGCCCTTCAGAAGGCGCTTCCCGAACCGATCTACGTCGGACCGAAGAACCCCGAGACGCTCATCGTGAGCTGGGGGAGCAATCGCGGCGTCATTCTGGATGTACTGGAGAGTCCCGAAATGAAAAAGAAAAATATCGGGTACCTGCACTACCAGTATCTCTGGCCGCTCAAAACGGAGAGCTTTGAGATGCTCTCGCGCACGGCCAGGCGCACGATCTTCGTCGAGTGCAACCATGGTGGGCAGTTAAGCTCGCTTCTCAAGCTGGCGAGCGGCCGGGATGTGACACAGAAGATTCTGAAATTCGACGGGCGGCCGTTCTTCTTCGAAGAGCTCCGTGACGACATACTTTCCGCTCTGCAGTCATGAAGAAATCTTCCTCCTCCGGCTCCTCCATGCAGGACTATGCGTCCCAGAATCCCTGCACGTGGTGCGACGGCTGCGGCGACTATGGCATCTGGTCGGCTGCCAGGCGCGCGCTCGTGGAGCTCAAGATCCAGCCGTGGCAGGTACTGCTGTGCTACGACGTGGGTTGCCACGGCAATATGTCCGACAAGATCGGCGGGTACCGCTTTCACGGGCTCCATGGACGGGTGCTGCCGCTGGCCGCCGGTGCCGCGCTGGCGAATCCCACGATCCCGGTGCTCGCGTTCGGCGGCGACGGAGCCAGTTTTTCCGAAGGAGTGGGCCATCTTGTCCATGTCGTTCGCAGCAACTACCGTTTCACGTTCGTTCTGCACAACAACGCCAACTACGGTCTCACGACGGGGCAGGCGAGTGCGCTCACGTGGCAGAACCAACCCATGAATTCCTCGCCCAATGGCATTCCCGAAGAGACTTTGAACAGTATGGATTTCGTCTTCTCCCTCAAGCCGACGTTCGTGGCACGCGGTTGGAACGGCGATATCGCGCAGATGTCCACAATTCTGCAGGCCGCCATCCGTCACCGCGGATTCGCCTATGTTGACATGCTGCAGGCGTGCCCCACCTACAACAAGTTCGCCACGCACGAGTGGCTGATGGCGCATTGCTACGATGCGACGAAGGAAGGACATGATCCCAGCAATTTCGAGAAGGCGCGTGCATTGGCTGTCGATACCCAGAATCGCGTAGCCACGGGCATTCTCTATCAGACGGAGGACGTGCCTGCCTTCCATGAGCGTCTCAAGGCGCGTGAAGGAGTGACCACCACGCCGGTGGAGGAGGTGAGGATCGTTGATACGAACAAGTGGTTGGATGTGTTCAAGTGAGCTTTTTGGCTTGACGGAGCGGTTCTCTGCTTTAGACTGCCCGTCTTTCATGCTGGATGTTGATGGGCCATTGTCGGCGATCCCAGAATTTTGCATCACTGCAGAAACCTGAGCTTGAAACGCTGATTCGCCAAGTTCTCTCCGACGCACGCCGGATAATGGAGAAGGGAGAGGTGTTATCAGCGGAATGTGCCGGAATCATTCGTTGTTTGCGTGATGCATACAATGCTCTGCTGTCTGAGATGGAGGGCGATGGAGACGCGGACTATGGAGATTCCGAGATATTTGCGAACTTCAAGAGAGTGCTGCATGAGTTGCCCAGAAAGGAGCCCGTCGGGCGGCCGTTTTCGAAAGTGCGCAAAGATGACGTGCGACGTGGCGAAACGATGCGCGGTGGCATGGGTCAGTTCCATCGCAAAGATTAAGTGCTTCCGGTGCTACACTTCTGTTCATGCGTATCGATATTCTCACGTTGTTTCCCGGCATGTTTCAGGGGCCTCTGACCGAGAGCATTCTCGCGCGTGCGCAGGCGCAGGGACGTCCCGATGGGACGTCTCTTCTGGATATTCGCTTTCACGATCTGCGTCAGTTCGGTCTCGGCACGTACCACCAAGTGGATGATTCGCCGTACGGCGGGGGAGCGGGGATGGTGATGCGGGCGGATGTGGTTGTTCCGGCGATCGAGGCTGTGGTGGACGAAGGGGAAAAAGGAAATAAAAGAAATAAAGGAAGGAAAGGAAATAGAGGAAAACCGTGGAGGATCTATTTTTCCCCGCGCGGGAAGAAGCTCAAACAGGCCAAGGTGGAGAGACTAGCCAAACGCGATTGGCTGATCCTGCTCTGCGGACATTACGAAGGCATCGACCAGCGCGTCATCGATGGCGGGTGGATCGACGAGGAGGTGAGCATCGGCGACTACGTGCTCACGGGCGGCGAACTGCCCGCCATGGTGCTCATTGATGCTGTGGCCCGACAGATCCCCGGTGTGCTGGGCAAAGACCAGTCAGCGGCTGAAGAGAGCTTTGCGGCTTCTCTTGGCCGAAAGAAGGAATATCCCCACTACACGCGGCCGGAGGAATTTAGGGGGCTTACGGTTCCGGACGTACTGCTCTCGGGAAATCACAAGGAGATTGAGAAGTGGAGGAAGGGAAATACGCTCTGATTCTTGGCTCTGACAAGCGCAGAAGTGCTAGCGTAGTGCCACTTGTGGTCTTTCTTCTCAACGGAGGGTGTGTGCCATGCGCAACGTCGTCGTTTCGGATCAGCGTCACTTCGGCATATCGGTCCCGGTCGTGCAGATACCGTGTCTCGAGCGATCGAGCCGGCGCCTGCACCCCAGTCAGACCATTTCCAGAAGACTGGCGAAGGCCCTGCACGGGCTGCGCCGGGTCAAGCTGCACAGGCGATTCTTGTAAAGCTCCCCCGGACGAAGAAAATCCCAAGCCCCCACAGGACGTACGTGCCTGTGGGATTTTTGACGTACACTGTTCCTGTGTTCACCACGTTTCGCGCAACGCTTCAACGGGCAGGAGAAGTCACATTCTCCGTTCGCGTGCATCCCGGTGCGAAGCATGCAAGGGTGAAGGGTGTCATGGCCGATGGCGCGATCAAAATCGATATCGCCTCGGCACCGGAGGACGGCAGAGCGAATGCGGAACTGGTCCGGTACCTCGCGGACGAGTTCTCGGTACCGAAATCGCACGTACACATTTTGCGCGGGCAAACATCCAAAGCAAAAACCGTACAGATCCTTTCTTGATTACTGCTGCTCCGTGAGTTTGTTCAGCGTCTCCGTGATTCTGCCCTTGAGGTCGGGATAGTACGGGAGCCCGATGAATTTTTCACCACCGAGGAAGAACGTGGGGACCACGTCCACACTCAGACTCTGCGCCCAGACTTGCTGACTTTCCAGTACTGTCTTGGTGCGGGCACTCTTCATGCAGCCATCCAGGAGGGCAGTGTCGAGCTTGAGGTCCACCGCGTACGAGAGGATAGCTTCTTTGGATTTGTTGGGATTACGGAAGAGCGCGTCATGCATGGCGAGACCTTTGCCCTGTGCGGCACTGCAGATGAATCCCAGCGATGCCTCTGTGCTTTTCTGGTATTTCTGCAGCGGGAGCATGGCAATCTCAAGTTTGAGCGTTCCTGCGTCCAAAAAATCCGTCTTGATCCGCGGGAAAATCTCGAAGAGAAATTGGCGGCAGTAGCTGCAGTGGTGCTCCGTGAAGATCAAAAGCGTCACGGGAGCCTGTGCGTTGCCGATCTCCCATACGCCCGTGGGCAACAGGCGTTCCGCCAGTGCCCCCGTTTCGGTGCGCTCTTCGGTGAGGGGCATGCCCTCGCCAATTTCTTCCCCCTGCAGTTCCTTCTCTTCGGAACTCACACTCGACGAAGCGGAGGAGGAATTCTGTTGCTGATCGGATGGAGTGGGGAGGGTGCAGGCAGAGAGCAGGAGGCCGAGACTTGCAATGAGGAAAATTCCTTTGTGCATGGGGGGCCACTATAGCGAAGTGAGGCTGCTCAAGCGAATTGGATTTCTTTCCACCTTTGTCCGAGCGACAAAGCTGGAGCCCCGCCTGTACCGATCCACAGTACGGATCGGGCGGGCCACCCCTTCCTTTCGAG
>CAZVLZ010000031.1:0-358 GCA_964628345.1 uncultured Candidatus Peribacteria bacterium
ATCGTGCGATTTTGCACGGCCACTTCGATCACACAGGGGTATGGCGACGGCTCGCTGGACATGAAAGCCGGTTCGATCTTCATGCAAATGGACGCGTCATTCTTCTGCACCGCCTCCCGCGTCACGGAATCAACGTAGAGATCACTCTCGTGGTACGCCGCCAGCGCGAACATGCCACCGACGACCGCTATCACGATTCCAGTTGTAACCGCCAGGAACTTTGCCGCTTTCTTCAGTATGCTCTTCATGTCATATGCGAATGACTGTCCCCATGATACCTGTTGTGATTCCGGCAGTCATGCAGACGAGTCCCTCCGATCAGCGCGCGCTCGAGAAGGTGGTGAGCTGAGCGTCAGAC
>CAZVLZ010000031.1:379-7846 GCA_964628345.1 uncultured Candidatus Peribacteria bacterium
GCCATTGTTTGGATGAGTTGCTGGTACCTCTCAGTATCCAAAACTGTTCTGAAGGCTCGCTGGGGCAGTATTTGCAGCAGTTCAGTCGCGCATTGCTGAACTGCAGCAAGCTCATCATCGGGAATACCTTGCAGTAGGCGGCGTGCTTCCGCGCTTCGCTCCGCCTCGTCATGATCTCCACTGATTTGATGGTAGGGTTCGAGCAATTGCAGCAGGGCTGCAGCACTTCCGGGTCTGTCCGGAAGAAGAGTATCCAATAGACCGCGCAGCTTGCCGATCGTATCTGCTACCCGTTGTGCAACTTCGCACGCCTGCTCAGCGCGCCCCGTGTCCGCGAGTGTCTCGATTGCTGCTTGGTAGGTCTCTGGCAGGATTTCTTTGCCCATAGGCGCAAGTGTATGCTTTACAAAAACGAATTCAATAGCATAATATGCAGTCTATTTTTCAATTTGGGCAGAATGCCCAAATGCCGGCACGACTCCGGCTTACGAGATCTCAGCCGCTGGATTTTCCTTTGGGGGAGGAGGGAGCGGAATGATGTCACTCACTGCTCTCCGTACGTCTGTCGCTGTCTGATCGAATGCAGCCAATTGCGCCTGACGTTCGCCGGCATCCGCTTTTTCCAGTCGGGCCACCAGCGCCGTTCTCGCCGCTTCAATTTCGCTCTGGAGCGCCCGATGGTATGCCAAAGCCGTGCGAGGCGTATGCTTGATCATGTTGATATGGAGCCCGTCTAACGGTCCATCCACTCGGCCGAGCACTTCGTGGAGTGCCGGGATCTTGGCATCGATCTCTGATGGCACGTGTCGTGATCTCTTCATGGGAGTGGGATTAAGGAGCGGCCATGATAACGTCCAGGGAACTTCAATCAAGCATTTTGCCGCTGAGAAAGCGGTGCCTGAGCCGCTTTTGTCCTTCATAAGCGAAGAATACGAGGGATGGGATATCGAGATATGGTTGTGTGGAGGCACTTCGACTCCTCGCAATTTTACGTGGTGGAGCTGAGGAGATTCGAACTCCTGACCCCCTGCTTGCAAAGCAGGTGCTCTACCAACTGAGCTACAGCCCCACTGTCTCCCATCGTAGCGGATACGTGAGATGTGTGACAGATCTCCCTGCGTTTTTTAAAAGTCGCCCGATACACCTGGGGCAAAGAGGATGGACCCTGCGCGCATGTTGTGCCCTTGGACGTTCGCCTTTTTCAGAGCGGCATGTCCAGCGTCGTGTCGGGCATTGCCTGCGGCAGCAGCATGCGGATGGGCGTCAGAAAGAACTCGAGTTTCCCCGTGAGGGTCGCCACCGAGAAGAAGAAGATGAACACGGCCGTGAGGATGACGAGGTTGTAGACGCCGCCGACATAATCCATCCAGTCTGCTGCGCCGATCATTTCCCCCACGCGCTCGCGGTAGACGATGAGCGCGATCGAACCTGCGATGCCGATGAGGGCGAGAAAAGGCGACATGCCATTATCATACGCCCCTCACCCCCCGCCCGACTCCGATCGTTCGGGCGGGCAGCCTCTCCCAGAGGGAGAGGAGATGCGGAGAGCACTCGTTATCAGGCGATGGCGCGGTCGAGTTCCTGCTTCACGCTCTCTTTGGGTTTGGCGCCAATGAAGGAAGACAGCGGCTTGCCGTTTTTGAAGATGATGAAGGTGGGGATGCTCATGATGTTGAACCGGCCCGGCACTTCCGGATTCTCGTCCACGTTCACTTTCACGATTTTCGCCTTGCCCTCGTACTCTGTCGCGAGTTCATCCACGATCGGACCCATCATCTTGCACGGTCCGCACCAGGGCGCCCAGAAATCCACGAGCACGGGGAGGGGGGATTCGAGTACCTCGGTCTGAAAGGAGGTGTCGGTGACGGAAGCGGCCATGAGGAGGGTGGTAAGTGGAAAGATGTAAGTGGCAAATTGAGAGCGGCCAACAAGCCCGGCGATCGTACACTTTCTACTTTCCACTTTCCACTTTTCTCCTTCCTTCATTCCTCCGTCCTTCCCTTCGTCAGGATTTCTTTCGTGATTTTCTTGCCGATCTCGACGGCGGGCTGACCGTAGGGGTCGATGCGGTAGAGCTTGCCCAAAAAGATCACTTCGGCGAGTAGCAGGAAGAAGAGCTGGCCCAAGTGGCGTTCATCCAGACGTGGAAGCGTGATGGTGGCGTGCGGACGCTTGGCGGCGGTGAGGGCGGTGGTGGTTCCGGCAGCGCAGGCATCGAGCAGCTGGCCGAACGTTTTGCCCTGCAGATACGCGAAAGGCTCCGGCAGATGCTCCGGCAGGTGGACGCGCGGCTTTTCTTCCTCCCGGATGAACAGGTGCCACTGTGTGCGCGGGCCGGCCATCCACTGTTGCAGAAGCGAGTGCTGATCCTGCGTGCCGATCGCGGCGACGGGGATGGGGTTTTTGGTCTCGGTCTTGCCCAGGCTCTCGGCGATCAGCTGCTGGTCCCAGCGTGCGATGGATGTCAGGCGCTGGCTGTACGGCATGATGACGCGAATGCCATACCCGCGCTTGAGGTCGAGCAGGTACTGCACTGCGGCGAGGAGCGCAGCGGGATTCTCATCAATCGACGTGTTCTGGCAGAGCGTATCCATCTCTTTCGCTCCCCGGACGAAACTCGCGACATTGGCGTCGAGCAGGGCCAGAGGCAGCAGTCCCACGGGCGTGAAAATGGAGAAGCGCCCGCCGATGTCCGCGGGGATCGCGAGCATGCGAATATCTTCATCGAGGCAGAAGCTCCTCAAAGGTCCCCCGAAGGGATCGGTGATGGCGACGGTGTACTGCGCCGCGTTGTTCCCGCGTGCTGCTTTCATCCTCTCGTAGCAGGTGAAGAACAGGCTCATCGGTTCCAACGTTCCGCCGGATTTGCTCGCCACAACCAGGAGTGCTGTTCTCCAGTCTACGATCTTCAGCACGGTTTCGACGAAGGCCGGATCGATCGAATCGAGCACGATGAACTCGACGGTTTCGGGCGTTTCGAACACCTCCTGCATCACCCGCGGGCCAAGCCCCGAGCCGCCGATGCCGATCCAGACGACAGTGCGAATGCGTTCGGCTTTCGCCCAGATGGCCATCTCCTTCACGGATTCCAATGTCTCTTTGTCGTAGGGCGCCATGGACCAGACGTGCTGTCCTTTTTCGCGTTCCTTGAGCCACTCCTGCACGTAGCGCCGCACACCGGTCCGAAGAGCGCTCAGCTCCTGATCGGGGACGCCGAACGAGGGGGTGATGGCTTTGGCGAGTGTCTGCGTGACGGAGAGATCAAGCACGGGAGTGAAAGGGTAAAGGGTGGGGAAAGCGTTAGAGGGAGCGCAGTGCTGCGGCCACGCGTTCTTCGGTCGTCGTCAGATCCATGGGCAGGGATTTGAGAGCGTGCATGATGGTGGGGGCATCGTAGCCCAGTGTTTCGAGCGCGGCGACTGCATCGGGGTCCAAGGACGGCCGCGCGCTGCCGGTGCCGGTTTCCTCGAAGAGTGCAGGCAGTTTCTCTGAGAGAGATTTCAGTTCGAGCAGGAGCTTCTCGGCCGTTTTCTTGCCGATGCCCTTGATCGCAGTGAGTGTCGCGGGGTCCTGTTCGCGGATGGCCATGCCGATGAGGCTGCGTGGCACGCTGCAAATTTCGAGTGCCGTGCGCGGGCCGATGCCCGGAATATTCAGCAGTTCCTCGAAGAGGGTGCGACTGTGCTGCGCGAGGAAACCGAAGAGGTCGAAGCGATCTTCCCGCACGTACGTGAAAATCCAAAGCTTCGCCACCGCGCCTTCCTCCAATTGCTCCCAGACATCCAGAGGCACAGCGACACGGTAACCCACTCCATTCACGTCCATCGTGACTTCTCCGGTCCGGTGCCGTGTCACGGTTCCGTGGAGGTGGGCGATCATAGGGTGGGATTGTAGCAGAAAGAGATGGGCAAGTGCTGCACAGTTCTTTACACATGAAGATGTGCGTTTGTTTCGTGCAGAGTTCTGCAACTGGCCATTCTGTTGCTCGCGTGTCTTGACAGTCCGCTGCGTGGCGGCGAGGATCGTTTTCCTGATCCTTCGACAGCATCGTCGGGCGAGAAGGGAGGTAGAGCGTATGACTTGGGCGCTCATTGCCATCGCGCTCGGGATCATCCTGATGATCGTGAGCTGGTTTTTCTTTGATTCAACGCTGCGACACGCGTCATTCAACTGCGGAGTAGTAGGGTATAGCCTGTTCTTCGCAGGGACGGCTCTCGTTGCCGTTCACTACTGTTTCGGAGTGGTAACCACGCTCCAGATTGTTCTGTGGACCGCCATCGGTGTCATGGTGGCTTTGTTTACGGCTTTCAGCCTGTACATTCATTGGTCCAAGCCGAAGCCGCAGGAAGAAGATGCGCCTCGGTGATGATGCGAGGATCAGGACGGACGGGAGCCTCGTGGTTCCCGTCTTTTTGAAGCATCCGCGATATTCCTCATGGGAATACTTTGACGCGTCACAGGAAGAGCGGGATCATGGCCCGTCCGGTCAGGCTGTTCCTTCAATCGCTTTTTTGCTCAAAGAAAGGAGGGACTCTCATGGGTTACCTCTTTCTCCTGCTTGCCGGATTTCTGGCGGGCTTGGGTTTCTACGAGCTCCAGCGCAAATCGTTCTGGAAACATACGGAAGCCGGTTGCTTCAGTGGCTGCCTCATGATTCTCGGTGAGGTGGTGGCAGTTATCGTTTTCGGCTTCGTTGTCTTCCAGCATTTGAACTACTGGCGCCACGTACTTGCGTGGTGTGGTGGTTTCTGCGGGACGATCCTTCTTGTGTATGTGCTCGATCATCTCGGGCTCTGGAGCGATAACGAAAAATCTTCCTGATCGGGGAGGAAGGCGCTGTGTCTTCCTCTTTTTTGTGAGAGGTGGATTATTTCTGCTGGAAATATTCCTCATCGTGTTTCCAATGTTTGGGGTTATCGCGGATGTAGGAGCGAAAATGGGCGAGTTCACCGGAAGGACGAATGATGTGTTCATGAAAATTTCGTTGGCAGACGATTGCGCCAGGTTCATTGCGCAGGAGGTTGATTCGGCGGGTGACGGCGGATTTGAATGATCCAATAATTGTTGAGAGGGTTTTGGGTATGGATTTTTGAAACGATCGTTGTGTAGGGGCACGGCATGCCGTGCCCCTACATGCCAATGACGTTGATTTTCTGGCAGAGAGATAAAGAATGCCATGGATGTGATTCGGCATTACGACAAATGCATCTATCGAAACATTGGGGAAATGTTGAGGAATGTCTTTCCAGCATTCTTCCACAATCGTTCCCAATGCATTCAATTCCATTGTCCCATTACATATCTTCCCAAATAACCATTCCTTCTCCTCGGCGCAAATCGTCAGGAAATAGAATCCATGTGTGTAGGCATGATTACGCAATCGAATAGATTTTCTGTGGTGCCATTGATCAGGATCAGGATATTTCATCGCATCGGTCCCACAACGATCACGAACTCTCCCTTTTTCGTGATCGATTGGGCGATCGTGGGGAGTCCGGCGACTGTCGTTGTGATGATTTCTTCGTGCAGTTTGGTGAGTTCCCGTGCGATCACAATCGCGCGGTCCGGCTGATCCTTCAGCGTCTCGGCGAGTTCCATGATTGTTTTCTCGATGCGATGCACGGATTCATAGAAGACGATGGTTCGCTCTTCCTCTTTGAAGGAACGGAGAAGCGTCTGGCGTCCTTTTTTGAGCGGCAGGAAGCCTAAATATACGAATCGGTTGATGGGCAGTCCGCTGGCGCTTAAGGCCGCCAAAAAAGCCGCCGGTCCGGGCATCACCTCGATGGGAATCCTCTCGGCACGGGCGCGTGAGACCAAAGCGTAGCCGGGGTCTGAGATGCCTGGTGTTCCGGCGTCGCTCACGAGGACGAGATGTTGACCTTCGATGAGCTTGCGCATGATGTCATCCACTTTTCTGGGGTCGCTGTAGCCGTGGCAGCTCAAGAGTTCTTTCTTGGGGAGGTCCAGAAGTTTGAGGAGCTGGCCCGTCACCCGCGTGTCATCGCAGACGATGGCGTCGCACTTCTTCAGTGCTTCGAGGGCGCGCAGGGTGATGTCGCCGAGGTTGCCAATCGGTGTGGAAACGATGGAGAGCATCGCGAGAGAGGATACCCTTTTGTTCATATGTGTGATGATCATTTGTCTTTTCTTTGTCAGGGCGACAAAGAGTCGATCATTCCCTCGTTGAATCATGTATTGATCCGTTTCTTCCGTCGGGGGACTTAGGAAACCTTGTTCGGCTCGCCCTGAGCGAAGCCGAAGGGTTCCTCAGCCCCCCGACACCCCCCTCACCTTCCTAACCCAAACTGGGAGGCAAACCTGCGGGTTTTCCTCCCTCCCATCCCACCTTTCCATCCGGTTTTGTTTTTTGTTTCTGTTTTAAAAATTTATGTTGTTTTGTTTGTTTTGCGATTGGCGGAATTTCCGGGTACAGGGGACTTTTTTCCTTCCAAAAAATCTGTATCATCACTTCACACTTCAAACACCTTGATTTTTCATGCCCAAGAAATCCGACAAGCCCCAAGAGCCCGAAAAGAATGATAAAAAAGACAAGGGCGAACAGGCCACCCCCGAAGCAACTCCCGTTTCGATGATCAACGGGCTCCCTGTTCTCGGTGCCGACGAGCTGGCGAAGATCGGCAAGATCGCACCGCGACCGATCGTCACAGAGATGGAGGCGAGTTACTTGGACTACGCGATGAGCGTCATCGTCTCGCGCGCGCTGCCGGATGCCCGTGACGGACTGAAACCCGTGCACCGTCGCATCCTCTACGCCATGAATGAGCTGGGCCTTAAATCCACCGCCAAGTTCCGCAAGTGCGCCCTCGTCGTCGGAGACGTTCTGGGTAAGTACCACCCGCACGGCGACAGCGCCGTGTACGAGGCGCTCGTGCGCATGGCGCAGGATTTCTCGATGCGCTACCCCATCATCCACGGGCAGGGGAACTTCGGCAGTATCGACGGAGACGGTGCCGCGGCCATGCGCTATACCGAGGCCAAAATGGCCCGGTTTGCCGATGAGATTTTGCAGGACATCGACAAGGACACGGTCAATTTCATGCCGAACTACGATGCCACGCGCAAGGAGCCGATGGTGATGCCCGCCAAGCTGCCGCATCTCCTCCTCAACGGCACCGTCGGTATCGCCGTCGGCATGGCCACGAATATCCCGCCGCATAACCTGGGGGAGCTGGTCGATGCCTCCGTGCATCTGATGGATCATCCGGATGCGACCGTGGAGGAGTTGCTCGAGTTCGTGCAGGGACCGGATTTTCCCACGGGGGGCATCGTCTACAACAAGGAGGCGATCAAGCAGGCGTACCTGACGGGCCGTGGCTCCGTCGTGGTGCGCGCCAAGGCGCAGATCGAGGAGGTGAAGGGGCGCTACGTCATCCGTGTCTCCGAGATTCCTTACCAGGTGAACAAATCCACGATGATCGAGAAGATGGCGCATCTGGTGCAGGA
>CAZVLZ010000031.1:7946-13549 GCA_964628345.1 uncultured Candidatus Peribacteria bacterium
AAAGAGAACCTCGTGAAGAAATTCAAGCTCTCCGAGATCCAAGCCGATGCCATCCTGCAGATGCGTCTGCAGACGCTGGCGGGATTGGAGCGGAAGAAGATCGAAGACGAACTTGCCGAGAAGAAAAAGTTCATTGCCGAGTGCGAGGCGATTCTGAAAGACGCCAAGAAGATCGACAAGATCATCAAGACGGAACTCCTGGAGATCAAGGAGGCCTACGGCGATGCGCGCCGCACGACGATCGTGAAGCACGACGTCGGCGATTTCTCGGCCAAGGATACGATCCCGAATGCGCCGATGATCGTCACGCTCACGCAGACGGGCTACGTGAAGCGCCTGAGTCCCATGCAGTTTAGGGCCCAGCAGCGCGGCGGCAAGGGAGTCAAAGGTATGACGACCAAGGAGGAGGATGAAGTGCTCTCGCTCCTGCACGTGATGAATCACGATGATCTGCTCTTCTTCACGAATACCGGCCGCGTCTTCAAGCTGCCGACCTACGAGCTCCCGCAGGGGAGCAGGGTGGCCAAGGGTCAGGCGATCGTGAACCTGCTCCAGCTCCAGCCAGAAGAGCGTGTGACGGCGATCTTGCGTGCGCAGATGGAGGGCAAAAAGTTCCTCTTCATGGTGACGCGCGAAGGGACGGTCAAGCGAACGGAACTCGGTGAATTCGAAAATATCCGCCGGTCCGGTTTGATCGCGCAGAAGATGCCTGCCGGTGATGAGCTCAGGTGGGTGGTGGAGACCGACGGCAAGAATGAGATCATCCTGCTCACGCAGAAGGGCAAAGCCATCCGTTTCAAAGAGGATGACGTGAGGGCGATGGGCCGCGCGGCGGCGGGCGTGCGCGGAGTCAAACTCGGTACGGGGGACAGGGTGGTGGAGGCGGCGGCGATCACCGATCCCAAGAAATCCAAGCTTCTCGTCGTCATGGAGAACGGACTCGGCAAGATGACGCCGGTGGAACAGTACCGCTTCCAGGGCCGCGGCGGCACGGGCGTGAAGGCTGCGCAGCTCACGGCGAAGACGGGGGACATCGTGGGCGGCTGCGTGCTCGAGGAGGGCGCCGAAGGCGACCTGCTGTGTCTGAGCAAGCAGGGGCAGGCCATCCGCATGGAACTCAAGGACATCCCGTCCCTCGGCCGTGCCACGCAGGGTGTGATCATCATGCGTTTAAACGGCAAGGACAAGGTGGCGACCGTGAGCGTGGTGATGTACGACAAGGAGGCGGAAGAAGCGGTGCTCGAGGCAGCGGAGGAACAGCGCACCGGGGAGGTGGAAGCCATCGAAAAGGAAGAACGCAGGGTGAAAAGAGCTGCCCGGCAAGGTTCATCGAGTGCGGATAAATGAAGTGAGCACCTTGAATTATGAATAAGAATGATGCTTATTTTCTCGTCATTCTTCATTCATAATTCTTGATTCTTACTTCTTCGTTGCTACACTCTCTCCGCTATGAAGAAAGGCATTCACCCGCAGATGTTCCAGGACGCCAAGGCCACGTGTACCACCTGTGGCGCCGTGTTTGCCATTCCCTCTACAGTGAAAGAAGTGACAGTCGAAGTATGCCGGATGTGCCACCCGGTCTACACGGGCAAGAAGCAGACCGAAGCCCGTGGTGGTCGTATTGAGCGCTTCCGCAAGCGCATGGCGGCGGGCAAAGAAACGGTCAAGGGCAAGCAGAAGTAAGCCCAGGAGCGCTGGCACTCCCTGCCTTCGACTGCTATACTTTTTGTATGGATGCACGGCAGGGAAAGCTCCTCGTGGCGATCATCGACCAGTTCATCGAAACGGCGCTTCCGGTGGGGAGCAAACGTCTTTTGGAAGCGGGCGAATTCTGCTGCTCCTCGGCGACGCTCCGCAGCGAGATGGCACGGCTCGAAGACGAGGGATTTTTGCTGCAGCCGCACGTCTCGGCCGGTCGCATTCCCACGGCGCAGGGCTACCGGATGTACGTGAAGGAATACCTTGAACCCTCGCGTCACGAGACCGTCGTGCGCAAGCGCTTCGAGACGCTCAAGGAACAGTACTTCAAACGCAAGGACCAGGAACGCGTCTACGAAGCCGTTTCCCTGCTCGCCCACATGATTCCGAATGTGGCGTTCGCGACGGTGCCGCACAAGGCGCAGGTGTAC
Organism: uncultured Candidatus Peribacteria bacterium; assembly: GCA_964628345.1. Taxonomy (GTDB): domain Bacteria; phylum Patescibacteriota; class Gracilibacteria; order Peribacterales; family Peribacteraceae; genus Peribacter. The sequence continues at coordinate 10,076 of CAZVLZ010000031.1, forward strand.
TACCTGGGACTCAGCAATGCCCTCCGGCAACCGGAGTTTCAGGGTGATCCCACGCTCGTGAGCGGAGTGGCCGAAGTGCTCGAAGAACATTTGAGTTCCATCCTCGGACGCATCGAGGTGGATGGCGCGGTGCGCTACTACATCGGCGATGAGCACCTGCTCCCGCAGATCCCGAGTTGCAGCCTGATCGTGACGGAATATGCCGTCCGCGGCGAGAAGGGTGCCATCGGGATTCTCGGCCCCATGCGCATGGATTACTCCTATAACACTGTCGCATTGGAACTCGCCGCGGATCTTCTTCGCTCACACTAATTTCATGTCCACTGTTCTCCTCAAGGTACGGCCGGCGCTCGAAAATGAGCGGGGTCCGCTGTACGTGGAGTCGATGATCGCCTCACTCCATTCCTTCCGTGGACTTGCTGCACGCGTGGCGCTCGAGATCGGCGTGGGTTTGGACCGCAAGATCGCCCTCTTCGTCCGTGCGGATGAGGAGACGGTCGGACTGATTGAAAGCCAGCTCTACGCGCAATTCCCGGATATCGACATTGAGGAACTCCAGGAAGACCCCTTTGCCACTGCGGAGGGGGAGAGCGTCGTCGCTGCGGATCTCACGCTCCATGCGCCGGAAGTTTTTCCCGTCAAGCGCCATCCGCAGTTCGATGACATGCTTGCGCGCGTCAACATCGATCCGATCGCCGGGATCACCTCCTCGCTGGCGCGCTACCCGTTCGCGAGCATGCGCGGGCATATTCAGATCGTGTTGAAGCCGCTCGGGGGGAGCTTCCGGGCGCGTGCGCTCTGCTTTCTGCCGCTCCTGCAGCAAGGTTTGCCTTCGCTCTCGCGCCGCTACGCGAATTTCTACACGCGCATCGTGCTGGCCCGCGGATGGCGCCGTCTCGCGTATTGGCCCTTCTCGATGCTGCTTGGGGGATTTCGGGCCTCTCCGCTCTTGCGGAAAGTCCGTGCCGCCTCGGTGGATCTGGTGGAGCGGTCGCAGGAGGAGGAAGAGCGCGAAGGGGAGCGCATCGCCGGCCGCACCCATGATCGCGAAGACACGGTGTCGGGCGCGGTCGACAAGGTCAATCGTCTCCTCTTCATCTGCAATATTCGCGTGAGCGTGATCGCCCCAAAAGACAAAACAGTCGAAGCCGGTCGCAAAGTGCGTGAGATTGTCGGGAGCTTCCGCCAATTCTCCCTGCCGCATTCCAATGAGTTCGCTGCATTCGCCGAACGCACGTCCCCCTCGATTCCATTCGGTTTCCATGCCCGGCCGTTCGTCCTCTCCGTCGAAGAGGTGGCGACCATGTGGGACATGCCGACCCTGCTCGTGCAGACGCCGAACATCGATTGGGTGCTTTCGAAGAAACTGGGGCCGCCGGTGAATCTGCCCCTGCCCGAGATTACCGATCCTCCGGACACGCTGACCGTGCTCGGCGAGGCGGTGTACCGCGGACAGCGGTCGAAATTTGGAATTCGTCTGGATGACCGGCGCCGTCACATCTACATCCTGGGAAAGACCGGCATGGGCAAATCCACGCTGCTGGAGAACATGATTTTTTCCGATATCCAGGCGGGCAAAGGCGTTGCCGTCATCGACCCGCACGGCGATCTGGCCGAGGATGTTCTCGCGTTCGTTCCCAAGCACCGCAGCAACGACATTGTCATCTTCGATCCGGCGGACCGCGATCACCCGATCTCCTTCAATGTGCTCGATTGTCCCAATCCCGACCAGCGGACGCTCGTGGCATCGGGTCTCATGGGTGTCTTTACCAAGATGTGGCCGGGGATGTTCAGCGGACGCATGGAGCACATTTTACGCAATACCCTGCTCGCGCTTCTGGAGTTCCAGGGGTCCTCGATGCTCGGCATCATGCGGATGTTCGCCGATGACGTGTATCGCAAGAAAGTCGTCGCACGCGTGACGGATCCCATGGTGAAGAGTTTCTGGGAGCAGGAGTATGCATCCTGGAATGACAAGTACCGCACCGAAGCCACTGCGGCGATCCAGAATAAAGTGGGCCAGCTCCTCTCGACTCCGCTCATCCGCAACATCGTGGGACAGGTGAAGAACGGTCTCGATATCCGCCATGCCATGGATACCGGCAAGATTGTGATTGTGAACCTGAGCAAGGGAAAATTGGGTGAAGACACCTCCGCGTTCCTCGGCTCCATGCTCGTCACCAAATTCCAGATCGATGCCATGAGTCGGGCGGATATTCCGGAATCCGAGCGCAAGGATTTTTACCTCTACGTGGACGAATTTCAGAACTTCGCCACGGAGTCTTTCGCTTCCATCCTCTCCGAGGCGCGCAAGTACCGCCTCAACCTCACGATGGCCAACCAGTACGTGGCGCAACTGCTCATCGGCGAGGGCAAAACGACGCTCAAAGATGCGGTCTTCGGCAACGTGGGTTCCATCTTCTGTTTTCAGGTGGGCTCGGACGATGCGGAGGATTTGAGTCTGCAGTTTGAGGAATTGGCCATGCCCAAGGATATTCTGAGCCTGCCCAAGTACCACGCCTACGTGCGCCTGATGATTGACGGCGTGCCTTCGAAGCCCTTCTCCGTCACCACGCTCCCGAATCCGCCCGTGGAGCATGATGCGAAGCGGCTGGATACCCTGCTCAAACTTTCTCGCGAGCGCTATACCGAGAAGCGGTCCGTCGTCGAAGAGAAAATTATGAAGTGGGCTGCCAGTTCTTACGAGGCAGCGGCACACGCCAAACTCGACGAGAAGGCGAAAGAGAAAGAAGAGGAAGAAGTGAAGAAGGCGAAGAAGAAGGGGATGAGCCTCAAAGACTACCGCGCGTGGCGCGATCGCGAGATGTGGACCAATGAATTCAACAGTCTCCGGAAAAAGCAGATTCTGGGCGAAGCCTTCACGCCCGAAGAAGAGAAGCTCTGGAAGGATCTTGAGAAAAAACTTGAGACGAGTGGGGGAGTACCGCCCTTGAGCAAAGCACTGCAGGAGCTGAAGGACCGAAAGGCCCAGAAGTGAGCATGTGTACGTATAATGAATAATATGTTATAATATTCACTTATGGCTCAACTGACCCTTCAAGAAGTACTGCACCTGATTCAGGAATCTCCCATCACGTTGCCTGCCGATGTCTTCAAAGGTAAGGCCACGGATGCCGGGCGGAACACAGCAGGCATTGCGTCGCTGTTCCCGCCATCAATGAGAGGACCGCGGCATGAGAATGCGCAGAAGAGCGCACAGGACCTGGATACCTGGGTAGCAATGTTCCGCGATGGCTTCATGACAGCAGTGGAGAAATCATTGAATGGCAAGCCCAAAAACCAGCCGCTCGATGAGACCGATCTCGCCAGAATCGAACATGTGCTGGAGGCGGAAAGAGAAATAGTGCGGAACAACGGTGATGTATTTCGTCGCATCAATCCAGATCATCCCGATCCGATGTTGCAGATTGTCTCTCAGGTGACTGATCAGCTCAAGCGAGCGATTGCAGAAGC
>CAZVLZ010000032.1:0-12636 GCA_964628345.1 uncultured Candidatus Peribacteria bacterium
GATTTCCTTGGCGACCGAGACGCCGTCCTTGGTGACGGTTGGTCCGCCGTACTTCTTTTCGATGACGGCGTTGCGGCCCTTGGGACCCATGGTGGCGCGCACGGCCTGGGCGAGTTTTTCGACGCCCTTAAAGACCTTCTTGCGTGCTTCATTTCCGAAGAGGAGTTGCTTGGCTTGGGACATAGGTTGAGGGGGAAGGGGGTAGGAGTAAGGTGAGGGTTAGGAGTAGGGGGTAGGGCGTAGGAAGAAGGATTATTTTACTTTGCCGAGGATGGAATCGAGATGCAGGACTTTCACTTCGACATCCTTGCCGTTCACGTCCTTCAGCTTCACGTCGTCGCCTGCGTACTTGCCGAAGAGCACGCGGTCGCCCACTTTCAGGAATTCCGCGGGATTTGCGACGGGCTTGCCCTCATTCATGATGCCGCCTTTGCCGAGCGCAATCACGACACCCTCCTGCGGTTTCTCGCCGGAAGCGGTATCGGGGATGATGATGCCCGAGGCGGTGACCTGTTCCGCGGCCAGCGGGTGCACGACGACGCGGTCGCCGAGCGGTTCGATATTAACTTTGAGCTGCGGAATGGATGCCATGGTAGAGGTAGGGTTAAGGAATAGGGTGAGGAATAGGATGACGCCTTGGGTCAGGAGATTAGCAGTCGGCATTTTAGAGTGCTAATGCGATCCGTCAAGAGGAGCCGCAAGAAAGCCAGCCGTTTTCCTTGATGTGTGGGAGGGCGCTCCCTAAGGTGCCGCAATATTTTTTCGTGGAAGCTTCTCGCTCCGTTGATTTCGGCCAGATACATTCCCGCACGTCCGATGCCGTCGCGCGCATGGCACGGGAAATGATTGCCGAGATCAGTGCAAGGATTGGGCGCATTGAACCGTGGAGGGAGCAGACACTGTGGGCCGATCTCAGCGATCCGCTGGGGCGCTCACTGGGACGGCTGAGCGTCCACACCGTGCCCAACGGGCAGGCATCGCGCGTGGATGTTCTCCTGCACGGGGTGTCGCGGAATGTTGCGAGCATGGTGCGGCGTGTCGCGCTGTGCGATGCAGGCGGTGCGCAGGTGACCGGGGCATGGCAGACACACTCCGACTGCTGCCGGTTCACGGTTCCCAGGGATCGCAGTGTGACGGTGCAGGTGGCCGTGGCTGAGGGCGCGCCCCCCGGAGACCAAGAGCGGGCGGTACGGTCCCGCACGCTCGATGAACTCGAGCGACTGCAAGAGAGTTTGGAGACGGAGGGGAGGAGGAAAGGGAAGAGGAGAAAATGAAACGAGACTTGCGAGAAACGCAATCTCCGCTGCTGTCTATTGTATTCACGGAGGAGGATTTTGCATAATTCGACGAAACCTTCCCCCATTCTTTTTATGCGCATTTCCAAATCCTTCTCCATTCTTCTTCCCGTCTTTCTCGCCGGCGTCGTGCTGGGCGGAGTCGGTGTGACGGTCGCCGCCACCCGCGGCTCGGCCGTGTTCCGCGACGTTCCCGAAGGGGCGTACTTCGACGAGGCGGTTGGTGAGATGTATGCCGTTGGCGTGATCAAGGGGTACAGCAATGGGCTCTTCGGTCCCAATGACTTCGTGACGCGCGGCCAGGTGGCGGTGATGATGCAGAGACTGCGCGAGGATATCCTGGGATCGGGCGGTGCGTCATCGAGCTCTTCATCGTCGTCGAGCAGTTCTTCGAGCAGCTCATCCAGCAGTTCCAGCAGCTCCGTGGCGCCGAATGAATTCGGAGCTTTCCGCTTTACGAGTTCCAGCTTCAACCTGCCTGAGGCCGTGCATGCGCTCACGGTGAGTGTCGAACGCGAGGGGGGTTCCGAGGGGGCCGTATCCGTGAAGTACACGGTCAAGTCCGGAACGGCGACGGCGGGCGATGACTTCGTCGCGGTGGATCAGTCGACGCTCTCATTCAAGGATGGTGAATCGCGCAGGACGTTCACGGTGACGCTGAAGGACGACGCACTCGGCGAGGGATCGGAGACCGTGGTGCTCGAACTCACGGCGCCGACGGGCGGGGCGACGCTCGGATCACCGAGCACCGCGACGCTCACGATCCTCGATAACGAGGCTCCTTCCAGCGGCGGTTCCTCGTCGAGCACCTCCTCGACCTCGTCGCAGTCATCCGGAGCAGGCACGCTCGGATTCAGCGCGCTGGCGTACGAAGTGCGGGAGAATGCCGCAGCCGCCACGATCACCGTGGTGCGCACGGGGGGATCGACCGGCCAGGTGGGGGTGAGCTACGCCACGAGCAACAAGACCGCGTACACCGGGAGTGAGTACACGGCCACCAACGGCACGCTGACCTTCGCGAGCGGCGAGACGAGCAAGACCTTCTCGGTGCCGATCATTGATGATGTGACCGTGGACGGCAAGAAGACCCTCACGCTGACGCTGAGTGCCCCGACGGGCGGGGCGGTACTGGGGACGCTGACGTCGCCGTTGAACATTGCGGATAACGAAGTCGGCTCCTATGGCAGCGGATCATTCATCTTTAGCAAGTCGGAGTTTGATGCGACGGAGGGTGATAGCATTGCCACGCTCACGGTGAATCGCGTGGGAGGGACGCTGCACACAGTCAGTGTTTCGTATGCGACTTCCAACGGCACTGCGGCGCCGGGGCTGGATTACACCACGACCTCGGGCACGCTCACCTTTGAGGCGGGCGAACAGAGTAAGGCGTTCACCGTTCCCATTCTCAAGGATTCGAGCAGTGACAGCGGCGAGTACTTCACGGTGACGCTGTCTGCCCCTCAAGGTGGCACGCAGCTCGATACGCCGAGTACCGCGCAGGTGAACGTGTACGAGTAGCCATTGCACAAAAAAAGGAAGGGGCGACCTGCGGGTCGCCCTTTTTCATGTTCAGGATCTCAGCGTCGCGACGAGCCGCTTCGGTTTAAGGAAGAGATCAAGCGCGTCGTTGACCGACGGAACGACGATGTCCGATGCCAGAAGTGTCAGAGGGTGGGCGCCTTCCGCCTGCAGCACACAAATTTTCAGGCGAACCGTCTGAAAGAGCTCGAGGTCGATTCTGCCGTTGCCGATCGTGGCTGTGGTTTCAGGCTCGAGCGACATGGCTTCCTCTGCCTTGGCCCTCGCATCGGGCGTCACGCGTACTTCGATCTGAAGCCGCTTGGCAATTGCATGGGCATTGCCCTGCGTGTCGCCCGTGAAGAGGACGAGTCGTAATTGCTCACGGAGTGCATCTATGCGTTCCTGCACGCCTGCAATGAGGATTCCATCGACGGTGAGTGTCCCGTTGAGGTCGAGGATCAGCGTTTCGATGGCAAACGGATCCTTGCCGGGAATGGTGTAATGCATAAACGGATACTATGAACTTTTCATTTTTATTTTGTCAATTCTCCCAGGGAAGAATATTGGCGCTGCAGAGGGTGTGCTACACTCGGGTTGCTCTGTGCCGACGTGGCGGAATTGGTAGACGCGCACGCTTCAGGAGCGTGTGATCGCAAGGTCATGGGAGTTCGATTCTCCCCGTCGGCACCACGTAAAATCGCGCGCAGCGAAGCGAGCAGCTGATTTTGCGTGGGACGTGAGACGTGGAACTGCAGGTTCTTTACGTCTTTTACGTCCCTGCGTGTGATCACGTGGCGCCGCCATGTCGAGTTGAAGCTGAATCAGATAACAACCAGTAAGCACGTCACCACCAATGGGGGCGCCCCTTCCACACAGGAAGGTTTTTCGGCATACTGGTCGGGATGTTTTCGCACACGATTGCGCGCCTGCGGCGCGTCCCTTGGGAGCGGGCGAGTCAGGTTGCGCTTCTTCTTCTGATCGCACTTGCCATTCTGTGGCGGGGCGGACGCACGCTGGAGGTTACGCTCCTTCTAGGGTGCGTCACCTGCGCCGTCGTCCTGTTCCGTGGACGACGCAGCGTTGATGCGGACCGTCCGGTTGCACCGCTCGTCTGGTGGCTGACGGTGGCGTTCGTTTTGTGGACGGCCGTGAGCTACATTCTGACCAGCGCGATGAACTACGGGTTCGATGAGGTCGTGCAGACTGCGGCGCTCGCGCTCCTCTTCGTCTGGATGATTTGTCTGCCCCCAGAGGCGAAGATGCGCACATCGATCCTGCGCGTCCTCGTGGTTACCGTGCTGCTCGCATGCCTCGTCGGCGTGCTCGTGTACACCATGGGGCCGGTCAACCGCTTCGTCGGAACATTCTTGGATATACGCGCGCCGTGGAAGAACGCGTGGCCGAATGCGTGGGCCGAACTTCTGCTCCTCGCCTGGCCGGTTGCGCTGCTCCTTTCCCGTCCGTACAGCGAACGGGGCAAGGGCTCCGTCGCAACGTTCTGGAAGATTCTCAAGCGTTCGACCCCGACGGGGGTGATGATGGGGTGTCTGTTCCTGAGTTTCTCGCGAGCAGCGTTTCTGGCGTTTCTCGGTCAGGGCATCCTGCTCCTCCTCTGGTCAGGATTTCGGCGTCTCTCGTGGAGGCGCACGGCGGCCGTGGCCGTTGGATCACTCCTGATCGGTATCCTCTTCTTTGGACTCGCCAATCATCTGCGCTCACGCACGCATGCCGTGCAGTCGCTCTCGGAGCGCACGCTCTTCCTCTCGCCCGAGGGGACGAGCTCCGTTTCGGAGCGCAGGTCATTCTGGAAACAGGCAATCGCACTCTCGCTGGAGCGTCCCGTATTCGGATGGGGACCGGGCAGTTTCCGATTCGCCCAGACGTCTCTCATGCAGGATGTCTTCGCGACGTCGGACCATGCGCACAACGTATTCCTCAAAGCGGCGCAGGAGCGAGGATGGCCCGCGGCGCTCCTCTTGCTTGCGCTTGCGTGCGTCCTCTTTATCCCTCTTCTCAAAGGGATCGTGCCGCCCTGTCGCAGAGCTTCGGCGATGTGTCCGTTGCTGTGTGCCTGCGCGCGCATTCCCCGTCGGGAACTCTCCGTGCGCGATGTCCTGCTCCTGACGGCTCTGCTCGGCGTCCTCGCGCACAATCTGGTGGATTTTAACCTGCAGTTCATCGCGATCAGCCTGCCGACGGTCCTGATTCTCGGCATGCTGGTTGCACCCGGAGCACGACCAATGAACAAAAAAATTGTTCGATGTTCCGAGTTCGCGCTCGCGGTGATCCTCCTCGCGGCGATTCTGCACGAAGGATACTTTGCCGTGACGTCGACCGTGGCGCGCCGGGCGGATGCGCGCGGAAACATCGGGCAGGCCCTGTTGTGGTACCGGTGGTCCGCAGGGGAGTGGTACAGCCGCGACCTGCCGCTCTCGCTCACGCGCCTGCAGATGCGCTCCGGTGCGCCCGATGCCGCGCTGCGCGAGATCCGGCGGTACACGGAGGTGACGAATCCGATGGATGCGCGCGGGTGGGCGCTGCAGGCGGAGGTGGCCGCGGTTGCCAGACAGGGTGCGCTGGCGGAGGCTTCGTACGAGCGGGCGTATGCGCTGGGCCGTTACACGGATCTGCGGATTGTGCATGGCTGGCTACCCTATTTGTCCGCAAAGAGCACAACGGAAATGCGAGACCGGAAAGGAGAGATTTCCGTGCTCCTGCAGCGGTACTACGACGCCATCCTCCGCAACAGCCACTACGTCGCTCTCACATCCAATGTGGAGGAATTTGTTTCTGTGGCCGACATCATGGCTTCGCTGTATCCGGATGAGGCGCCCCGCTATCAGGTCATGGCGGCCGGCGCAGACCGTCAAGCCAGAACGGAGAGATTAAGACATGCGCAAGTTCAAGAGAAAGTTCTCTGGTGAGACCCTGTGCTTACTGCTAGAGTGCATTCCCTTTTGCCATGAAACGATCCATCCTCCTCGTCGGCGCGCTCTCCCTGTTCTTTGTGGGATGCGGATCGAACGTGAACGTGGGCGAGCCACTCGGCTCCGACAGCTTCCGGTACAATATTCCGTCGGGGGCCGTGCAGGATTTGCGATTTGGCAAGGAGGTCTTTTTTGCGTACGGCCCGATCGCGGGGACCAAAGACATTCCCGCGAACGGCCTCGCCAAAGTCCACGTTTTTGAGAAGGGGATATCCCTCCATACGCTGCAGGTGAATATCACGTTGCCCAAAGATGGCTCTTTCTATGAGGGGTGGCTGGTGGATCCCCAAACGAAGGAGAGGATCTCTACGGGGCATTTAAGCAGCCTCTTCGGCGATGTCCGGCACAATCTGGATTACCAGGCCAAGCGCGATTTGAGCGCGTTCACGAATGTAATCATCACACTGGAAAAGGATGATGGCAATCCTTCACCCGGAATGGAGGTGGCGACCGGACCGCTGAAAGAATTGAAGCGCGATTAACCGTGGAGGAGGGGCTATTTGGGTTTAAAGAACCCGCCCGACCGAGCGCGCTTGGCGCTTTGAGAGGTGGAGAAGGGAACTGCAGGAGTTCTATGGGTGTTTGTGCCTGCAGGGGTCCGACGTTCCGTCCGTTCTTCGGTCAGGCTTGTTAGCCGAGGACCGGGAGACTCATCACCATTGCGAGGGACAGGAAGGTGATGAGCAGCGCGTGCATGAGCACGAGCGGGGCGGAAGCACAGTGAAGATGTTGCTTCACGGGTTTAATCGTAGTGGTAGCCATAAAGGCGCGGCAGTGTACTCAGCATGAAGTTGTTGTCTAGATACCTTTGACTCATATTTGTGATCAGTATTCTGATACTTGTCAAAAAATCGTGACTTCTTGGCTTCATGAAAGGCTAAAACCACTAATTTGAAGGGGGAGGACAGGGGATCGGAGATTGTACAAATTTTGTGTTCATGAGGAGTCAGATTACTTTATAACCAAGAAACATATTTGACGATAGATCAATATCGCACGAACTCAGGGAGCCTGATTCGCCGGTATTTGGCTTCAGATTCACAGGTCCGGTTTGCCGTTGAGCTCATGAAACGGATAGTGCGGATTCTGCCCTTCGTTCCGTAGAGAAGAGAGCGTTCGAAGCAGAATTTCGATATCCTGAGGGTTTCCCTTCTTCGATTCGAGCCCCAGGATGAGTGAGGGGTCGCCGTTGGATTCGGCCGTATCGAAGTGCATGTAGGTGATATTCACGGTTCTCAGGATATCGCCCAGTTCGTCGAGCATCTCACGGAGCGCCCCCGGGCGATTGGGCAGGTGTATGCCCAAGTACGCTTTGGTTCTGCGATGCAGTGAGGCGTGTTCCAGGACACTCTTATTCCGATGCATGTCAAAGTTCGTTCCGGAGAGGATGCACACCTTCATGCCCGGTATTTCCCGATTCACCTGCTCAAGGGCGGCGATCGAGAGGGCGCCGGCAGGCTCGGTGATTCTGCCATCAATCTGGTAGAGATCGACCATGGTTGTGGCCAGAAGACCGTTTCCGACGGTCATCAGGCGTGCCCGTCCGTCTCGCACGGCCTGTGCCACCACCGAGAACGGCTTTTCTCCCGGGCGGGCGACGGCCGCTCCGTCGACGAAGGTATCCACCCTGTCGAGCGTCACGGGATGACCGGCCTCTACGGATGCCATCATGCAGGCGGCCCCTTCCGGTTCCACTCCGATGACCGGGGTATTCGGATGGGAATCTTTGAGGGCGAGTAGCGTTCCCGCCATCAAGCCTCCGCCGCCGACTGGCAAGAGAACGCCCTGCAGATCTGCGCGCAGCCCCGCCACCTGCTCCGCAATTTCTGCGCCGACGGTACCCTGCCCGCGGATGACATCCCAGTCGTCGAACGGGTGGAGGAACGCCGCCTTCCTCTCGCCGGCGAATGCGTGGGCCTCCTGCCCTGCCTGATCGTAGTGGTCGCCTTTGAGGACGACATCCACGAAGCCGTTGCCGTGGCGCTGCGTCGCTTCGATCTTCTGTGGCGCGGTGATCGTGGGCATGAAGATGGTTCCCCGGGTCCGGAAGTAGTTGCACGCGGCGGCTACGCCCTGCGCGTGATTCCCGGCACTGGCGCACACCACCCCGCGCGATCGCTCCTCGTCCGAGAGTGAGAGCATTTTGGCCGCGCTGCCGCGGCCCTTGTAGGAGCGTACCAGCTGCTGACCTTCGTCTTTGATGTAGATGCTGCTCCCTGCATGGTCAGAAAGCCTGCGCGAGAGGGTGAGAGGTGTTGTGCAGATCAGTTCGGGCGGAAGCTCTCTGCGCGTATCGCGTATCTCTTGCGGCGTGGGCGGGTGCGGGGTATTCATGTGCGGGAGGGAAGGGGAGTCGTACTGCGTGCCATGGCGCGGAGCCGCGTGGCGATGGTGCCGGTGGTGAGGGGGTATCCTGCGGTTTCGAGCTCAATACATTCCTGCACGAGCTCGTGCAGCGTGTGGCGATGCTCGGTGAGCAGACGCTCGCAGTGCACGGGCGTGAGGTCTGTGAGTGCGACGGCGAGCCTGGCACGGCAGTAGCGCTTGGCGTGATTCAGCTCGGCGAGCAGGGATGGGGTGGCGTCGGGTGCATCCTCCACGACGGGCGGATAGATGAGCGTGAGCAGCGTGTCTAAGGCCGGGGATGAGCTGGGGTGATGGTGTGGCATACAAAAAACCCGCTGGGCGCGGGGAGTAGTAAGAGAATATGCAGCAGCTACTTCCTCACGCCTTGGGGGCGGAGATAATAATCGTGCTGCTGATAATGGCGCGAGGTGCCATGAGGATGCGAAGAGTGTACTTGTGTTTTTCAAACTGTCAACAAGTCTTTCTTTTTGATGAAAGCCCCGAACCGAGATGGAACAGGGCTTTCGATGGTGATGGCGTGGAGCCATCACGCAAGATTTTTCTTGGCGCCGATGATGGTGCGCAGACGTTCAGCCAGCAGGGCCGCATCGAACGGCTTTTTGAAGGTTTCGTTGATGCTTGAGCGATCGAAGTTCGTCCCGCTGCCGTCATCGGGCAGCAAGGCGACCAGGATCACGTCGGCAAATTCCGGATTGCGGCGCAGGTTTTGGCAGATCTGCAACGCCTCGGTCCTGCCGATCGAGAAATCGACGATGACGCAGTCGGGATGGAAGCTCTCGGCCTGGATCCCGGCGTCGAAGCCGCTCGCGGCGATGGCCACCTTGAACGAGCATTCCAGCGGCAGTTCCCGCTTGAGGTTCTCGACCATGGTCTGGTTCTGGGCGACGATCAGTACCTTGGCCATATCCTCGTCCTCGAGGTCTCCGATCGGCATGCCGTGTTCCCTGAGAAACCTGATCAGGTATTCCCGTGGAATACGGCGGTCCTGCGAACCGGGAATGCGATATCCCCGCAACCGGCCCGAGTCGTACCACCTCTTGACCGTACTGTTTGATACATGCAGTCGCTTTGCGACCTGCCCTGTCGTGAAGACCTTCATGGGTCTCCTCCTTGAAATGGGGGGTTTGAGCTCGCTCAAGAGCCGTCCTGCGCGCGCAAGAAATCGGTGCTTGAAAGAGCTTATAATAAAATAAAATAAACAAACAGCTTAGTCAAACATTTGCGGTGATGATCTGGTCGGGGTGAAAGGACTCGAACCTTCGACCTCACGGTCCCGAACCGTGCGCTCTACCAACTGAGCTACACCCCGAATGGATACTGATGGAATAATAGATCATGTCGGGGTAGAGCGCGCGTGTTCTTTCATGTCGTCCCGCGTGTGCCGGACTGGGCAACCGATCTGCACCCCGATGCGGGCCATCCTAGCAGAGGAGTGAAGGCAGAACAGGAGATTTCTGGTAAGATTCATCTCTGTGACGCATCCGAAACGGGTGATCATCGGCGTATCGCTGGCTTTGCTGCTTCTGCTGCTGCTTGGAGCGGGCATGGGTGTTTTCTTCTTCTGTTCCGCACGATGGTGCCCGGATTTTTCTCTGGCGAAGATTTGGGCCGCGACGGACTTTGCGTCCTGTCAGCAACTTCGTTTTCCGGTGGAGCAGACCTCGCCTCCCCGCTGCATTGCCGGCAGTTCCGTCTTCTTCGCGTCTCCCGACGCCCGGTTGCATGTCCTCGCCCCGCTCACCGATCAGGAAGTGGCGCTCCCGCTGGTTGTCCAGGGGGAGGCGCGTTTGGGGAGCGGGATGACGGTCCGGGTGCTCCTGCGCGATCAGGACGGTTTTGCGCTCGACGAAGAGACGCTCGATCTTCCTGAGGCGCAGTCCGGCCAGCTCATCGCGTTCTCCGCGTCGCTCTCGTACCCGCGGCCGTTCGGGACGGGCGGAGCACTCGTCGTGTCGCTCGTGAGCCCGAAGGGCGAGCGCGCGGAATCGGCCACGGTCCCCGTACTGTTCCTTCCGGCCGCTGCAGTCGAAATCAAAGCGTTCTTCGGCAATACCGAGCGCGATCCGGGGACGCAGTACTGTGACGTCTCGTACCCCGTCGCGCGACGCGTATCCATTGCGGAGGATGAAGTGGCCGCTGCTCTCCGCGCTCTCATCGCCGGTCCCAATGATCAGGAGCGGGCGCAGAAATTCTTCACCAGTCTGCCGCAGGGTCTCGCCGTGACGTCATTCCGCATGAAGGACGGAACGGCCACGATCACATTCAATCGTGCTCTGCGTGACGGCATCGCCGGTTCCTGCCGTGTCGCCGCCATTCGTTCTCAGATCGAGCGCACGCTCAAACAGTTCGCAGCGGTGCAGGAGGTTGTGATCCGCATTGAAGGCGTTTCGGATGAGGAGGTGTTGCAACCGTAATTTTCCTCTCCCCCCTCGCCCCCTCTCCACAAGAGAGGGGGGAATGTTTGTGTTTGTCGTTGTTTCACTTCTTGATGTGCTCCCCTTCCTCCACGGGAAGTAGGGGCTGGCCCGCCCGATCCGTACCGAGGATCGGTACGGGCTGGGGGATGGAGGTTTGTACTCCCTAATCCTCTGTCGTGGCATTGGTGCTCCCGGTCTGCCGGAGTTGCTGATGCACCTGCTGGTACCGCTGGCGGGTGCGGTAGCGCTGGAGCAGAGTTGTTTGCTCGGCGCGGCGGGGCAGAGATTTCGCGATGCGCTCCTGCGCGCCTGTCCGGAGCCGTTTGAGCACGTTGTCGCGACGCACTTTCTCGCGCTCTTCGCGATTCGAGAGGCGCTCGCGTTCCTTCGCCAGTTTCTGCTCGATCAGCCAGGCGTTCTGCTTGCGATTGACACACTGACGCAGCTTGAAGAGGAGGGCGGCTTCCAAATCCCCTTCGCCGTAGGGCAGGCTCGCGCGGCACTCGGTGTCCCAGAGTTGCTGCTGGACTTCTTCGGGTGTCAGATCCCGAACCGTGTCTGCGGCGAGGGCGCTGAAGGGAAAGGAGAACGTGAGGACGGAGAGGGCAAGCGTGGCGAGGGTGGTGTGCATGGATGGTATTGTCCCTCCCGAAGCGGGGAGAGCGCAAGGTGGTAGAATCACCGGTGCGTGAAGCTCTCCTCACCGCTCACCGCTGCGCTGCTCCGCACGACGTCCGCGTACGTCGAGACATTGAAATCCATGGGCATGGAAACCGTGGAGCAGCTGATCGGGTATCTCCCCCGTGCGCACGAGGATTTAAGTCAGATTCAGACGATCGGCGGTGTGTCCCTGGGTGAAAAGGTGACGGTGCGCGGAACAGTGAGCCGCATCGAGCTCGTGCGCACGCGCAGCCACAAGACCATTGTGAAGGCGCTCTTCACGGACCTGCACGGCGACAGTGCCGAAGTAGTGTGGTTCAACCAGCCGCACATCAAGCGCATGCTCTCGGAGGGTGACGATGTGGTGCTGACTGGAAAAGTGGAGGAGGAGGGATACAAGCTCAAAATGATGAGTCCGCAGTTCGAGCGAGCCGGAACGCGTCCGCTCGTGCATGCAGGACGTCTGGTGCCGATCTATCCGCAGCACGACATCATTTCGACGAAGTGGCTTCGCGAAAAGATGCTCCTGGTGCGTCCCTGCATGCGTGACCTGCCGGAGACATTGCCGCAGAAGGTCCTGGCAGAGGAGCACCTGCTTTCCCGTGCCCAGACCATCGAGGCGCTGCACTTTCCCGGGAAACCGGAAGACATTCAGCAAGCCCGTGAACGGCTGGCGTTCGAAGAGATGTATCGCATGCAGCTGGAGGCGCTGACGCAGCGCTCCGAGTGGCAGAAATTGCGTCAGGAACGGTTGAAGATCCCCATGGATCCGGAGGTTATTCGGGCCTTCTTCCGTACGCTCAAGTTCACGCCGACGAAGAGCCAGAAGATCGCGATCTACGAGATCCTCCGGGATATGGAGAAGGACATGCCGATGTCACGCCTGCTCGAAGGGGATGTGGGTTCGGGCAAGACGCTCGTCGCCGCGGCCGTGATGGCCCATCTGCTCGCGACGAACGGCCAGTGCGCGCTCATGGTTCCGACGGAGGTTCTGGCTCGACAGCACGCGGAGAGCATCGGCCGCATCCTCATCGCATTCTGGAATGATCTGGAGCGCCGGCGCGCGCAGGGGGAGCGCGTGCCGCGATTGCGCATGCCGGTGGTGCAACTGCTCACAGGGTCGTTGCCCGAGGCGCAGGCCGCCGAGGTGCGCCGGTCCGTTGCGACGGGGCAGACGAACATCGTCATCGGCACACACGCGCTCATTCAGGAGGCGGTGGCATTCGCCGATCTGAAGTTTGTCATTATCGACGAGCAGCACCGCTTCGGCGTGGAGCAGCGCGTGCGTCTGCAGGAGAAAGGGAGTCCCCACATGCTCACGATGACGGCCACGCCCATTCCCCGCACACTCGCACTCACCGCCTACGGGCATCACGATCTCTCGGTGCT
>CAZVLZ010000032.1:12646-13237 GCA_964628345.1 uncultured Candidatus Peribacteria bacterium
GCCGGGAAACCGCAAGCGCATCCACACGAAAGTGGTGTCCCCCCGCGATCGCGCAACGGTGGAGCACTTCATTGACCAGCAGATTACGGAGGGCCGGCAGGTCTTCGTGATCTGTCCGCTCATTGCTGCTTCCGATCACGAGGAGATGGCGGAGGTGAAGAGCGTGGAACGTGAGGAGCAGCGTCTTAAGGAGAGTTTCGCACGGCGACGGATTGCCGCCCTGCACGGTCGCATGTCTGCGGAGGACAAGGAGCGGATCATGCGGTCTTTCAAGGAGCGCCGCGTGGACCTGCTCGTCTCGACCGCGGTGATCGAAGTGGGGATTGACGTGCCCAACGCTTCGATCATGCTCATCGAGGGTGCGGAGCGGTTTGGCCTCGCGCAGTTGCACCAGTTCCGCGGAAGGGTTGGACGCGGGGAGCATCAGAGCCACTGTTTCCTCTTTGCCACGACCGTTGAACAGGCGAGGTCTCCCCGCCTGAAGGCCATGGAGGAGCACGACAGCGGATTTGTTCTGGCGGAGATCGATTTGAAGCTGCGTGGCTTCGGCGAGCTCTTTGGTACGCGTCAGAGTGGTTTTTCATTCAGCGC
>CAZVLZ010000033.1:0-12280 GCA_964628345.1 uncultured Candidatus Peribacteria bacterium
GCGAAAAGAGGGCGAAGACAGATCCGAGGATAAAGAGGGGGCGGCCATCAAAGTAATTCAATGACCTGCCTTAAGAGCAATCAGAATCATGCCCCCTTAATCGCTGTCCGGATCTCGCGCCATGGGACCGTATCCGTATCCTCGTAGAAGATGTCTCTGAGTTTGTAGGGGAAATACCCGCAAATGGCTTCCCAGATGGTTTGAAAGTTTCGTCCAGCAAGAACCTGGCGCAGATGAGCTTGGAATTTCTCAGGATCGGCAGGGTTGATTACGTAGAGCTTTAATCCATGTTTCTGGATGCCATTGAGCAGGATGGTATTGATGTGATTGTCCCGAAAGCCGTAACCGATCACGAGCATCTTCTTATTGCCTGCAGCAATGGTTTCTCGGAATAAATTGAAGTAACACTTGAGTAGTGGCTCAGCTTCAATAAGTGCCGTCTTATTCATTCCGAGAATCATTCCAGGTTTTCCCGTCCAAGATTGCCAGCAATAGGAGCCATGAAGCTTGATATAGGAGATTCCAGCATGATCGCGAAGCGCCTTCTGGAGATCCTCGGCCATTTTTTGTTCGCTGATTTCCGGAGAATACAATTGAACGGCAATGGGCGTATGTTGGCTCGGGCGTTGTTGCAGAGCTGCCTCAAATGGCGGTGCTCCTGCGGCCTTCCAATTCCCATTGCGTTCCATAAAAAGATCCTGATTAAGCGTGAACCAGAGGGCACGCTCATCCCCTGCATAGTCGGAAGGGAGAAAGCTCAATCGTTTTGTCATGTTTCTGATCTCAAAGAAATCAGGACGCTGGGGCATGAATCGCGTTATGTTCTCATCCAGTCTCTTGAAAGCCTGTGCGATTGCTTCACGGAGGATCGGCTCTTCTTCTGGCGGAAATTCTCCGCTCTCGATCACACGGGAATAGACGTTCTCGAAGTTGAGGTCTTCGAGCAGCAAAGACCGGAGAACGGGTCTTTCTTGAACGAGTGGAGAACTAAAGATCGTCGCCCACATCTCATTCGAGAGATAGCCGCCGAAGTTCCTCGTGAATCCCGCGCCCGTAAGAATCAAGATATCACTGATAGTCATGTGGTTGGATTTTCAGCGAGATCGCTCTTGAGAGCAACGAAACATAGGTTTTTCTTCTTGAACGAGAGGAGCACGTGGGTCACTGGGGTGCTCCACGTGGATAGGCTTGTGGGTCTATTAACACCTTGAGATTGTGGCTGGGGAGGAGGGATTCGAACCCCCGAATGCCTGCTCCAGAGGCAGGTGCCTTACCACTTGGCGACTCCCCAACGTGAAACGATGATAGCAGGAATGGGCTCTTGCCCGCCGTAGCCCCGCGAGAGCGGGCGAAGGTGGGCTCCCCAATGCGCGGAAAAGATAGCACAGGATTCTCAATCGTACAGACAAATCACGCTCATCCTCCCTTTCGAAGGAATCCGCAGATGCCAGTCCATTCTTGACACCTCGGCAACCCGGGAGAAGGATGACGATGTCTTCTCCCCTCAATCCCCATGAACGAAAACCCAAAAGTGCGTGCAGGAGAGTATTTGCAATCGATCCGCGACCGCATAGAACGACCGCCCGAAACATCCGGACAGGAAGGGTATAACGCAGAGAATCCATTGAGGAGACTGACGCAGCATGCCGTACTCCTGGCGCTCGATGCCACACAGCGCGAAATGCAGGATGCCAACCATGTCTATCAGGGGGACGTCGCGGTGCTGCAGAGAGAACTGGATGTGTATTTCGGCGGCTTCATGCGACGTGAAATACATGATACAGCGGCCTTCGACGCCCAGAGAGACACATTCAAGCAACTCGCCCAAACGGTATTTACCCAACGGTGGGAGACGGAGAAAGATGCACAGCGTCACGCGGCGGCCTAGTGTCCCACAGCCTCCAGAGAACCGCACCATCGCCTGCCAAGCCGCACTTCTCCCCCTTGGATGTCTGACCGCACCGCGCTAGAATGCGTGTCTATGTTCACCCTATCGAAGCGTGGAGCCGTCTTTGCGACGATGTTCCTTTCTCTGTACTGGATTCTCACCCTGTGGGGCATCTGGACGAAGGATGTCTCGGCGCTCGGCTGGAACCTGACGGTGTTCGTTGTTGCCCTCCTCTGTCTCTACACCCACGCCGGACGCCCAGAGCGCCCGGGCAGACGGGAATACGTGTGGCTGGTTCCCCTGCTGCTCATTGCACTCAGTTACGCCCTCTACGAGAACCCCTTCATCAAGGCGGTGAACATGCTCGTGATGCCACTGCTCTTCGTTGCGTACTTCATCATTACTTCAACCAAGCACCATCAAAAAGTCGTGTGGAGTAGTGCGTGGATCCGGAGGATGGTGGAACGCGCGCTTGGCGTCGTGCAGCAGATCGAACCGTCTCTTGCGGCAATCGCGCACGCGCTCATTCCGGGAGGGAAACAGAAATCCGATCTCATCAAACGCATCGTGACCGGTCTTGCCATTTTGATCTTTGTCTCACTGGTGCTCTTCATCCCCCTGCTCTCCGGCGCCGATGCCGCATTCGCGGCAATGGTGCAGAGCGTGCAGGAATTCGTATTGAATCTGATCGCATTGGAAACACTGCTCAAGTGCGTGGTTTTCGTCGTGCTCACCGTCGTCATGCTTGCGGGCCTGCTCCAGTGGACGAAAGAGGAGGAATTTTCGGTGCAGCGAGAAACGAAACACATGGATGCCGTGGTGTCGGGCATCGTGCTCGGCGGCATTCTGGTCCTCTACGTGCTTTTCCTCTTCACGCAGCTCAAAACGCTCTGGGTGTACGAGCTGCCGAAGGAATTTCTTTCGACGGAACATCTCGTGAAAAGCGGCTTTTGGCAGCTATTCTTTTTGAGCGGCATCAATGTACTCCTGTACGTGCTGTACTACCGCCGCACGTCGAAACCTGTGCAGCACATGCTGACCGTGTTCATGGTCGCGTCGCTGCTGCTGCTCCTCTCCGCGGCGAAACGCATGGGCATGTACGTGTTCTACTACGGCTTCAGTTACGAGAAGTTTTTCGCGGCGTACACGGTCATCTTTTCGATCTTCCTCTTCATCCGCCTGATTGCCGCGTTATTCCAGAAAGAGAAAACGGATATCGTGCGCTATCTCGTCACGGCGTTCGTCTGGATGTACGCGGTGGCGACCGTGCTCCCGGTGGAGCAGATGATCTTTAGGGCCAATCGCGCGCTGGCCCTGCGGCCGGATTCGCGGCTCGACATGAATGAACTGATCATGCTTTCGGGTGACGTCTTGAATCTGGGCAGAGAGCAGAGCCTCGCGCATCCGGATTCCGGGTGGGCGGAGTGGGTGACAAAGCAGGAATCCATTGCCGATCAAAAGCGTTTCTATGAGAAGACCCTCACGGATGTGTTGATGATGAAGTACAAGAATCTCCCCGATCTATAAATCTACAACCCCTCAAAAAACCTCACCATCGCCTGCGCGGTGCCATCGGGCCACCATGAATGCCGCACCCGCGTGGTTCGACGCTGCTCACCATGAAAAGGGGTGCTGCTGGGGTGCGGGGGACGAATGCGGGGAGCATAGCGCATTAGGATGCGCTCATAGCGTCATGTATGCTTCTCAGAGCGTCTTTCCGTGCTTCCTACCAATGAGTACATCGCGCAAATTTGGGTTGATATTTGCAGGCTTCTACTTGGTCATATCCTTCATCGGTTTCAGCGTTGTTTCCATTGATGCACCCATCGTGGTATGGCTCACGATACCGACGATCGCCATCAATCTTTTTGGTATTTGGCTCGTGCCAAACTTCCTACCGGCAGCCTTGTGTCATCCTTCGGGTTTTATGGGTTGCGAATCGTCCTTGGGCATGGGAATCACGATCATCGTGAATGGATTATTGTATTTTGCAGTGGGATTACTCGTCGCAAAATTCCTGGGTGACGCAAAAAACTCAAACAAATGAGCTCCCTGCCCCGCCATCACACGTTCCTACGGCTCAGGACTTTGCCGAGATAACGGTGGCTTGGGAAGAAAAAATGGGCTATTCTTGATCGTCATTCGACATATTTCTTCCCCATCTACAGTCATGGCTACAGGTACGATCAAGAAGAAGACCGACAAGGGTTTCGGTTTTATCACCGTCGCGGGTCAGGCCGATGTGTTCTTTCACAACAGCGCCTGCAACGGACAGTACGACAATATGAATGAGGGCGACACGGTCACCTTCGACATCGTGAAGGGCGACAAGGGCCCGAAGGCGGAGAACGTGGCACTCGCTGCCTAATTGGCACTTCAGCACTCCCCGTGTCCCTGCAGAAGGGATGCGGGGTTTTTGCATGCTTTTTCACTGAACCTCTCCCCCTCGCCCCCTCTCCCCGTTCAGGGCCTCGAACGGCCGAGGAGAGGGGGGATGGAGGTAATGTCACGCGAAAATCTCCAGAAACCGCACCCCGGAGTATTCCCGCAGGTGCCAAATTCTGGTAAAGTACATGGGATTCTCATGAGTATTCGCAATATCGCCATCACCCGACTTCGCCCTGCGGGCTCCGCCGGGCAAGTCGCGCACTGCCACCCTCACTATGAGCATTAGGAACATTGCCATTATCGCCCACGTGGATCATGGAAAAACCACGCTCGTGGATGCGCTCCTGAAACAGGGCGGCGCATTCAAGGAGTACGAGGAGGTGGGCGAGCTGATCATGGACTCAAACGCGCAGGAGCGCGAGCGCGGCATCACCATCTACGCCAAGAACACGTCGATCCACTACAAAGATTGCAAGATCAACATCGTCGATACCCCCGGGCACGCCGACTTCGGCTCCGAGGTGGAGCGCATCCTGCGCACCGTGGACTGCGTGCTCCTCGTGGTGGACGCGCAGGAGGGCCCCATGCCGCAGACCAAGTTCGTCTTGAAGAAATCGCTTGAACTGGGTCTCAAACCCATTGTCGTCATCAACAAAATCGACAAGCCAGCCGCGCGCCCCATGGAAGTGGTGGACGAGGTCTTCGACCTCTTCATCGCGCTCAAGGCAAACGAGAAGCAGCTCGACTTCCCCTACATCTTCGCGGTGGCGCGGGAGGGCATCGCCAAGCGCACGATTGAGGATCGATCGGAGAATCTGACTCCCCTCTTCGACCTCATCATGGAGCACGTACCCGAGGCGGAGCAGAACCTGACGGCCCCCTTCCGCATGCAGCCGAGCAGCCTCGCGTACGACAACTACTTAGGAAGGCTCGCCGTGGGCAGAGTGTACGAAGGCATCGCGCGGTCGGGCGACAAGGTATTCATCAAGACGGAAGACGGCCCCGTGCGCACAGCGAAAGTGGCGAAAGTCATGGTCGCAGACGGGCTCAAGCGCACGGAGGTGAGCGAGGCGCACGCCGGCGACATCGTGACGATCGCGGGGATTGCCGACATCAACGTCGGCGAGACGATCACCACGGACGAGAATGCGGCACTGCTGCCGGCTATCCGCATCGACCCGCCCACGATCTCGATGAATTTCCTCGTCAATAACTCCCCCTTCGCGGGCAAGGAAGGCCAGCTCGTGACCACCCGCCACATCAAGGCACGGCTGGAGAAGGAAAAGGAAACGAACGTGGGACTCAAGGTGGAGGAGATCCCGGGAACCGACGCGTACAAAGTCTCGGGCCGCGGCGAGCTGCACCTGTCGGTACTCATCGAGGCCATGCGTCGCGAGGGCTTTGAGTTACAGGTCTCGCAACCGGCAGTGATTATGAAAGAGGAGAACGGCGTGCAACTGGAACCCATCGAGCAGGCCATCATCGACGTGCCCGATGCCTTCACCGGAACCGTCATCGACATGCTCTCCCGCCGCAAAGGCGAGATGGTCGACATGAAATCACACGAGGGACACACGCGGCTGGAGTACAAAGTTCCCACGCGCGGACTTTTGGGCTTCCGCGGGGATTTCATCATCGAAACACGCGGCGAAGGCATTCTCACGCACTCCTTCATCGCGTACGAACCGTACAAAGGCGAGCTGCAACATCAAACACACGGCTCCATGATCTCGATGGAGAACGGGGTGGCCGTCGCATTCGCGCTGTGGGGACTGCAGGAACGCGGCCGTCTCTTCATCACGCCGCAGACCAAGGTCTACGTGGGCATGATCGTGGGCGAGAGCAACAAAGCGGATGAGATGACCGTGAATCCCACCAAGGAGAAGAAACTCTCGAACATGCGTGCCTCCGGCAGCGATGAGGCGATCAACCTCGTTCCGGTGCAGCCCATGACGCTGGAACAGGCGCTGGAATACATCGCGGAGGATGAACTCGTCGAAGTGACTCCCCTCTCGATCCGTCTTAGAAAGAAGCTGCTGACGGACAACGAACGCCGCCGGGCACGGAGATAAGATTTTTTGGCCGAGGAGGAGGGGACCTTATCCGGTTCCCTACCCCCTCCGCACCTCCCTTACCCTCCTGATCCCAAGCTGGGCGGGAAACCTGCGGGTTTCCCTCCCCTCCGGTCCCTCCCTTCCATGCGGTTTTGTTTCTGTTCGTGTTTCATTTTTTGTTTCTGTTTTTTTCAAATAATCGCGGCGAAGCGCTGGGTGGATCCGCCGGGGCCCAGCGCTGCCCGCCCGAACGTACCGTTCGGTACGGGCGGGGAGCCGCACATTGAAGGGAAAAGAGAGTTCATGAGAGGAAAACCGCTCGCCCTGAGCGAAGCCGAAGGGTAGGTTTTCCTTTCATGGAGTTCCATACAGCGTCGAGCTGATTTCCGATGCGTCGATATCCACCCACTGGAACGCATTGGTTCCGTCGTTCCACGTCACGCCGCCCACGGCGCCACGATTGTTGAGGGATGTCAGGCTCACCTGCAGCAGACTCTGCCCCGTGGTCGCCGTGCCGGAGTTTTCGATGGTGCCGCGCAATCCCAGCGTCACGTACTCTCCGAACGGGATGGCCGTATTGACGCTGTAGGTCACGAAACCGGTACACGTCACGCGGATGTTGCCCGTGTTGGCCGTTTGGGTGCAGGGCGCGCCGACGGAGGGGGATAGCATGTTCACGAGCTGAAAACTGCCCGTCCCGAAGAGCACATTGGTGGCGGTGACGTCAAACGTGAGCGTCGTGAGCGCAAGGGAGCGGGCAGCACGGGCGGACGCCGGCTTCTCCTGCGCCGTGAAGCGGAAAGTGCCGATGGTGCGCAGCCCCGTGGGAACCGCGGTGCCATCCCGTTCCGTGGCGGCATTGGCGATATGGAGCAGCGCAGCGTGAGTCACGTCGTGCATCGGCCCCGCGACCGAGACGTTCGGCCCCGCGGCCGACCGCCCGATGAAGATTTCTCCCCCGGCGCTGAAGTCCCCGTCATTCTGCACCAGATCCTGTTGCGATGCGATGCCCGTCGCCTCAATGGCAACATCCTGACCGATCGCGATGCCCGGAAGCGTGAGCGCAATCGTGTCGCCGCTCGTCGCACCGTCATCCGCCGTGTAGAGCAGCGCACGCACGATCACGTCGCGCACAATGTCCTTGCGCGCGGTGAAATCGACACCCGTGCAGAATTTGCCCTCCGCGGGTGAACGGCATCCCGAGGTGTGCGCCCTCGCGAAGGGCGTGGACGATCCGGGATCGAAGAACTGGATCTCGTCGACCGCATCCGTCGCGCCGCTGATCGTGATCCGCCGGACGAGGATATCTTCTTCCGTCGCGCGGAAACTGAACCGGAGCAGAGGCTCGGAGAGCGTTCCGGCAAGCAACTGATGGCTACGAACAGGTTGCGAGGACTCCGTGACGAACAGGCTTCCGCGTTCCGAAATCGTGACGGGCGCGGCATTCAACGTGTAGACCGCGATCCAGCAGTTGTCGGGGGACGGGCAGACACCTCCATCCGTGCGGATGCCCACGAGCTGCCGACCGTCGATGGCGCCGACCGCTTCCACGAAGGCGCTGTCGCTCGTGCGGAATGCCAGTGCCAGACGACCCGTGGTCTGCACCAGATCCGCCCGAACTTCAAACCGCTTGCCGCGACTCGTGAAAATGCGAGCGCCGAGACCCGAGAAGGAAAGCACGTTGTCGCGCACCAAGCCCGAGCCGACGAGCGTCTCGGGGCGGCCATCGCCGTCCGTGTCCTCGTACAGCCGGTAATTCACCGCCATGGTGAATTCACCGAACTCCGCATCAAACTTGAGTCCTGTGAGGATGGCATCCTGCCAGCGCGCGTTGGTGTCGAAGGAGAAGAGGACGGTCTGGCTGGTGCCGCCGGAGAGCGTATCCGATCCGAGCGCGCGTTGGTCGAGACGGATGGCGGAGTGCTGGATCGTCTCGGGCACGATGATGCAGATCGAACTGCAGCCATCCCCGTCTTCGGCGTTGCGGTCATCACACTGTTCCGTTCCTTCGATGACGCCATTGCCGCACACATTGTGGATATAGACGGAGGAAGCCGAGGATGCCGAGGAAACGGAAGAGACCGCGGAGGACGAGGAGGATGAGAGATAGGGTTCATTGACGACCGCAAGCGGCTGGCCGAGCGCGACCAACAGCCAGGCGGCGTCTCCGCGCGTGAGCAGATGGCCGGGGTTATTGAGAAAGTATTCCACGATGCCTTTGTCGACGACCGCATCAAAGTATTTGTCGTACCAGTGGGACGGCTGATGGAAGTAGTAGGGTGTTTGCATCTGCCATGCCCGCTCCGCCATCGCGAGCGCTTCGGCAAGGTTGACCGTCATCGCGCCGCGGAAAGAGCCGTCGGGGTGCCCCGTCAGAATGCCGTTCTCCTCCGCAACACAAGCATAGCCCCAGAACCACTGGGGCTGCCCGGTGAAATCCGTGAAACACGCCGAAGGCGCGGCGGCATTTTCGGATCCATAGACGGCGAGCGTGAGCATCTTCAGGAATTCTGCGCGGTTGATGGCAATGTCGGGCCGGTAGAGCCCGTATCCGTACCCCTGCACAATACCGTGAATGCGGAGTAGTTCGATCTGTGTCCCCTGGGGATGAGCGGCGGTATCGAGAAACGGAGCGGACTGCGCAGACGCCGTCGAGACGAGGAACCCCATGAGAAGAACAAGTATCCGTCGCACGGAATGACAGTATAGCAAATTCATTCTCGCGATACCCTTGCCTTAATGACACGAAACAAGAAAAAACACATTGGGGACCGCCGCCACCCGCCTTCGCTCCTTCGGAGCTATGGACGGGCAGGCGGGGGTGAAGGGGAAGGCCCTGCCGTGTAGGGTCACGGCATGCCGTGACCCTACTGATGAATGAGTCAGTGGCCATCCCACGAAATTATCCCACTTGCTGTTGGTATTCCTGCCCCGCCTGCGCCTGCTCTTCCCGTTTCACCTCCTCCTTCTTGATCAGTTTCTCCGGCGTCGTCTTGGTCTTGGCCGTATCCACCGCGCCTTCCTCCCTCTCTTTAATCGTCTCGGTGTGGAATGTCTTTGGCTTCTTCTCCTCTTCCTCTTTTCGCGCACGTTGTCTCTCCTGACCGGTCACCTGCGACTGAAGGTCCTGCAGATTTACCTTGGTCTTCAGCTCCTTCAACTTCTTGGCATCCTTGTCGAGAATGCTCTTGCCCTGCTTACTCTCCACTTCGCGCTTGAGGGCATCCTTGCGGGGATCGGCCCGCGTCAGGCGTTCCTGCTGACTGTAACTCGCCCACACATCCTCGTCATCGCGGGTGCCCATGGGAATAAGTATACCTTCATGACTTGCCATGGGGAGGCCCAAAGGGCCGACGAATGGTGCCCCCGGCAGGATTCAAACCTACGGCCTCCTGGTTCGAAGCCAGGCGCTCTATTCAGCTGAGCTACGGGGGCAGCTTGAGCAGAAGATTACCACGATCTCGCCATATCCTTCATGTTTTCGGAATCTGGCGATAATGTTCAGACATTGAATATTTTCTATATTATTGTATAATATTTATATGGCCATCCTCGACAATCTCGGACGGACCACCAAGAGCGTGGCGGAAGTTCCTGTCGACTTCGCGAAGGCGGGTGTGGAAACGCTCATGGGCGAGAATCCGCTCCCCAAAATGAAAGAGAGCATGAAACGTGGCCTCTGGGATACCGTCGCACTGGGACCGCGCATTCTGCGCGACACCGTCGCCGGCGTTCTGAAGGGCACGCTGCGCCTGACGTGGAATGCCATCAAGCTCCTCCCGCTCCCTCTTCCCATGCTCGACAGCTGGAAGAAAGAACGCGGAGACGTCATGCTACGAACGAAAGACGCGCTCGAGCTCTTCAAGTTTGACAACAGGTTCCCGCCACTCACCTTTTCAAAGCAACACGAAACGCCGCAGCAACTCGCCGCATAAAAATACGCCCCGCGCATGCAGGGCGTACACCAGAACCCCAGGGCGACTATCGGCGCTTCTTCTTCGTGGCCTTTCGCTTCTTTGTCTTCCTGACTTTTTTCTTCCGCTTGACCATAGGAATGAGTGGGAAGAAGTAAAATGTATCTTGATACTGTATGCAGAATTGCCCGCAAGGGAAATTCTTTCTACGGCGCATTCGACGAAATGTGCCCTCGTTCAACACGCATCCGTCACCACCACTACGCGATGTGAATCGCGTGTCTGAGTTTTTTCTGCTTGGTCCTGAGGTACCGCTGCTGCTCGGGCGTTCTCTGCGACAACTCAATGGGAACGCGCTCCACGACCGTGAGACCGTGTCCCTCGAGTCCGACGATCTTGCGCGGATTGTTCGTGAGCAGGCGGATGTTCTTCAGATGGAGATCGCGCAGAATCTGCGCACCAATGCCATACTCCCGCAGATCGGGAGCAAAACCAAGCCGCTCGTTGGCCTCCACGGTATCGAGTCCCTGCTCCTGTTGGAGAGCATATGCGCGGATTTTATTGGTGAGTCCGATGCCGCGACCCTCCTGCTTCAGGTAAAGAATGACCCCGCGACCCTCCCGCTCAATCAACTGCATGGCAGCATGCAACTGGTGTCCGCAGTCGCAGCGCTGAGAGCCGAGTGTATCCCCCGTAAAACACTCGGAGTGCACGCGCACGAGCACCGGCGGATCGCCGCTCACCATGCCCTTCGTCAGCGCCACATGCTCCCTGTTACTCAATAGATCGCGATACACGTGGATGGTCCATTCGCCTGTCTCCGTCTGCAGCGGCGACTCCGCCTCGCGCCGGACCAGCACTTCCGTGCGACGCCGGTACGCGATGAGATCCTCAATTCGCAAAATCGGCAGTCCGTGCTTCGCCGAAAATTCCTGCAGGGACGTGAGGCGCATCATTGTGCCGTCGTCGTGCATGAGTTCACTCAAGACCGCGGCTTCCCGCATGCCTGCCAGACGACAGAGATCGACGGCAGCCTCGGTGTGTCCGGCGCGCACGAGCACGCCGCCGTCCTGCGCACGCAGCGGGAAAACGTGTCCCGGCCGGGTCAAGTCCCCCGGGGTTGCTGCGGGGTCAATGGCCGCGAGCACGGTGCGTGCGCGGTCATGGGCTGAGATGCCGGTATCCACTCCTTCGGCCGCCTCGATGCTCACGGTGAACGGTGTTTGCCGTTTGGATGTATTCTCCTCCACCATCGGCGGGAGCCTGAGCTGATGGGCAATCGCATGGGTGAGCGCGAGGCAGACCACTCCGCCGGTGTGGCGGATAATGAACGCCATTGCCTCGTCGGTGACGTGCCCGGCGGCGAGAACCAGATCGCCCTCATTCTCCCGCGCCTCGTCGTCAACCACGATGATCATGCGTCCGTCCTTGAGCGCATTGAGAGCCTGTGGAACAGATGCAAATTCCGGCATAAGAGCTCTGATTGTAGCGGAAGATCCCCGTCGATGACGGGGAAAGCGAAGTAATTGAAGAAAACGAGGAAAGCGAGGATCCTTGCTTTCGCAGCATTCTTTGCTTTCCCCATCGTCAATGCCCGACATCGACGCGTTCCTTGCCCAAAACGGAATCGCCTTTGAGCGATTCGACCATCCAGCCGTTTTCACCTGTGAGGAAGCGGAGCGCCTCTGCCCGCCCATGCCGGGAACGGCGACCAAGAACCTGCTCCTCCGGGACCGCAAGGGCACGCGAAACTTCCTCGTCGTGGTCGGATACGACACAGCCGCGGATCTGAAGGGGCTCAAAGATCTGCTGACAGTGGATAAACTCAGTTTCGCCTCGCCGGAGAGACTGCAGTCCCTGCTCGGAGTCGCACCGGGAGCCGTGACACTGCTCGGTGTTCTGAATGATACGGAAGGAAAAGTGGAAGTGGTTCTCGACGAGGCGATCTGGGCTGCCGAAGCGCTGCAATGTCATCCCCTTGTGAATACAGCGACGCTGGTGATTCCGCATGAAGGAATCTTCCGGTTCCTCGAGGC
>CAZVLZ010000034.1:0-12044 GCA_964628345.1 uncultured Candidatus Peribacteria bacterium
ATTACGAGAGCCACTTGAGGAGTCGGATGACCCCCATCTTCGCCGGCTGCCGGTGGGCCGATGCGTTCTGCCTGTGTTTCAATTCTTCGCGATGGGTGGCGAAGTATTCGTACGCCTTCCAGAGCATCTCTTCGTTGCGGAGCGTGGGTTTCCAGCCGAGCATGCGCTTGATCTTGCCCGTGTCGAATTCAAAGCTCTCCGCGATCATCTTGTAGTGGTAGGGCCCGAGAGGGGAGCACTTGAGCCAGTAGGCGACGCGCATGGCGAGCAGGGTGAGTCCCTTGGGGAGCGAGGCGATGCGGGCGCCGGTACCCGCCTTTGCGCACACGTAGGCGTAGACATCCCGCAGTGACTTCACGTCATCCGAGCCGATGTGAAATGTTTCGGATGAGGTGAGAGGGAGGGACTTCAGGCAGGCATCGACGAGATCCCCGGCATAGATGAACTGGTAGCGGTTGTCGCCCTTGCCCACGACCCACACCTTCCTCCCGTCGGCGATGAATTCGAAGAGGATAGCCAAAAGTCCGAGCCGCTCCGCGTCCATGATGGTGGGACAGCGGATGGTCGTGATGTTCAGATGATTCTTGAACGGCTCCAGCACTTTCTCGCCTTCCCACTTGGAGCGTCCATAGAGTTCGATGGGATGCGGAGGATCCGTTTCCGTGATGGGACGCCCCATACTCTCGCCCCACAGGCAGTTGCTGGAAAGGTAGATCATGGACCGCACGCCGTGCCGGGCGGCAGCTTCTGCCACGTTCTCCGTGCCGTTCACGTTGGAGGTCCAGAGGAAGTTCTTTTCCGGTGAGGCGTGCGCCAAGACCGCGGCGCAGTGGAAGACAGCGTCGAAGCGATTGTTCTGGAAGACGGTCTCGAGGAGCGGCCGGTCGCGGATATCCCCCTGGATGCTCAAGAGGTGCGGATGCGCGTCCGTATCCTGCACCAGATCGATGTTGACGCATTGCCATCCCTGCTCCAGGAGGTGACGCTTGAGGAGCCCCCCGAAGAATCCCGATCCGCCGGTGACGAGTGCTGAGGGCATGGCGCGAGTCTAGCGCCCTCACATGCCGGATGCCATGCGGCCTGCTTACCAGAAGGCACACCCAGTTGCCGCAATGATTTTTGGCTTTTCCTCCATCCCTTCAGTCCCTTCTGCTATTGCGTACGAACCTCCATCCCCCCCGCCCGTACCGATCTTCGGTACGGATCGGGCGGGCCGCCCCTTCCTCCCGAGGAGGAAAGGGAGAACAACCACAAAAACATACATTCCCCCTCTCCGCGGGAGCGGTGGGCAGGGGGAGAGGTTGAATGAAAAAAGAGGGGGGATAATGAGCAACTACTTTGATTGCGTTGTCCCCTCACCCATCGTTACAGTGCCGATGATCCATGCGTCTTTCCATCGTGCTCCCGTGTTTCAATGAGGAGCAGAACATCGAAGGCACCGTTGCAGATCTGTGTTCCTGGGGGGCGCGGGCAGGCATCGCGATGGAAATAGTCGCAGTGGATGACGGTTCGACGGATGACACATGGAATGTGTTGCAACGGCTTTCCCAGGATAGTCCGATGCTGAAGCTGGTGCGGCACGAGCACAATCTGGGTTACGGCAGCGCCGTGCGTTCCGGCTGTGATGCCGCCACGATGGACTACGTCGGTTTCATGGATAGCGACGGACAATTCCATGCGGAAGACTGGAGCAGACTTCTCCCGTTCCTCCAGGAATTTTCATTCGTGACCGGACGCCGCCTTCACCGCGCCGACCCCTTCATCCGCAAGCTCAATGCCAAGCTTTTCGGCATGCTGACATTCCTGGTGCTCGGCGTGTGGATTCGTGACATTAATTGTGCCATGAAGGTGTGGCACCGCCCGCTGTGGCCGCGCATCCGGCCGGTCCATGCCACGGGCGCACTGATCAACGCAGAGATGTTTTACCGACTCCACTGCCTCGGCATTCCATGGAAAACGGTGCCGGTACGTCACTATCCGCGGCTCAAGGGCATGCAGACCGGTGCGCACCTCCGCGTGATTCTGCGCATGTTCCGCGATCTTCTCGCCCTGCGGCGCGCGGGGTTCACCCTGCAGCGCTGATCAGTCTTTGCAGGGGATGGCGAGGCTGCCCACCTTGTTGCATTTCACACAGGTGAGTTCCCAGAGACTGAAGAACGCTCTCCGTTTAAACTGCGCGTCATTGAGCGGCTGATAGTACGTGAGCGGCCGGTAGAACTGGAAAGAGGCGAAGATGAGGAGACCGAAAACCAGCAGACCTATCTTTCTGCCCTCAGGAGTCCATTCCCACTTCCAGAAGCGTCTGAGTTCCAAAAAGACCAATCCGAGGACGATGAAACCAAAGAGGAGCGGCGGGAAGTAGTGGTAGAGGTACATCACGCGGTCGAGCTGGCTGATGGCGATCATGTAGCAGGCGTACAACGTGACGAACACCGTGAGCAGGAACCGGTGCCGGAGCGGTTCCCGGAAGGGGAAGAACACCTGTGCGACGAGCAGGCCGATGCCCAGCAGGACGGCGGCGAAACTCGCCCACCACACAACGGGATTCACCTGAAGGTAGAGGTAGCGGTAGTTCGTGCCCTCGGGGGTTTCCCAGCGGAAGTTGATGGAACGGGCGCCCAGTGGCCAGAAGTAGAAGGGGCTGCCGTTCTCGTCCTTCTTGCAGAGGTCGAGGCGGGGCACGCCGCGTGCGTAATGGGAGGTGAACTTCAGCGAATCCCGCAACATGACCGGAAAGGAGCTCAAGGAGCGCGTGAGACCCTGGTTCAGAATGACCTTGTACTCGTCCGACGCCTGGTAGTAGCCGTTGTCCGGCAGACTCGCATTGATGTGCGTGCCGATGGAGAAGTGTGCGTACCACACCCCGCAGAACACCACGGCAAAAGAAATGCCCATGGCGCCCAGCATCCGTCCGATCTTCTGGCGGCCCGACCGGCCGGCGGCCGAATCGGATGGGTGCGGCCACAGTTTGAAGACGAGGAACGGCACGAGCAGAATCAGGATCAGCGCCGTGTCTTTCGTGGTCATTGCCGCACCGAATGCCGCTCCAAACAGCGCCGCGGAGGGAAAGAACGCGTTGGAGCGGTCTTTCGTTTCCAGGAGGAGCAGGAACGCGAGGATGGTGAGCGCGATGAAGAAGAGCAGCGTGGATTCGAGCATGGCGCCGCGCGCATGCACGATGAGGGCGTTGTCAAAAATATAGAGGAAGGAAAGCAGGGTCGACTGCAGGGGATTGCGGGTGAGGAGGAGGAAGATCAGATACAGCAACGGTGCCGTGAACCAGGCGAGGAGGGACGGAAAGAAGCGATACCCGACGAACGAAAAGCCGTCCGGCAGATCCCGCGCGTAGTCCGTCGTGATGAATTGGTTCTGGGCGGGGTTGGGGTGGTAGATCTGCTCTCCGAGCGCGATGAGGAGCTTGGCGAGCGGCGGGTGCGGTTCCATGAAGTACACGCCGTTCAGGTACTTCTGGGCGCTGGCGATATGGTAGTTCTCGTCCCAAAAGAGCTGCGGCGGGTAGCTGTAGTTCTGGAAGTACGTGAGGTAACTCAAGAGGAGCACGAGGAGGCCGAAGAGCACGGCCGGACGCGAGAGCGTTTCTTTCACATTTGCGATTGTCATGGAGGCCAGTGTAGTAGCACTCCTCCCGTTCGCAAATCATTGCAAAGATCATTCCGGGAGGACCGGAATATTCCCCGACAAAAAAAGATGCCAGGTGCCCGCGCTTTCGCTATCCTGTCTCCGTGCCAGCGATGCGTGGACGCCCATCGGGAGGCAGACAGCAGATTCTGGGAATCCTCCTTTTCGTCGTGCTCGTCGGCTTGTCGGTCTACTCCATCATGTCGCCGACGACCGCCGATCAGGCAAAAGAGGCGTTGGCGCGTGAAGTGCCCCTGAGTGCGATCACCCGCGGCTACTCCCAGCGTGAATTCACCAAGATCGTCATCCGCGACAACAAGGTCTTCGCCACCATGGCCTCGGGTTCGGTCTTGAGTTCGTACAAAGAGTCGGCGGATTCCGTAAGCGATCTCGGCTGGAATGATCCGAAAAATGCCACGATCGTGGAAGTGGAGAACCGCGAGGCGACGAATATCCTCCTGGCGATTCTGCCGGATCTCCTCTTCTTTGCACTGGTCATCGGCGGCGTCATCTGGCTTTTCCGCGGCATCGCGCGCAGCCAGTCGACGGCTCTTTCGTTCGGCAAGTCCCGTGCGAAAGTGTCGGATGCCACGCAGGTGAAGACGCGTTTCCCCGATGTGGCGGGATGCAAAGAGGCGAAGGAGGATCTCGTGGAGGTGGTCGATTTCCTCAAGAACCCGCGCAAGTACATCAATTTGGGAGCCAAAATTCCCAAGGGCGTGCTGCTCGTCGGTTCGCCGGGAACCGGCAAGACACTCCTCGCCCGCGCCGTGGCCGGAGAAGCAGGGGTGCCCTTCTTCTCCATGGCGGGTTCCGAGTTCGTCGAGATGTTCGTGGGTGTGGGGGCCAGTCGCGTGCGTGATCTCTTTCTGCGCGCCAAGCGCAACGCGCCGAGCATCATCTTCATCGATGAGATCGACGCCGTCGGTCGTCAGCGTGGCGGGGCGGGATTTGGCGGTGGGCATGATGAGCGCGAGCAGACCCTGAATCAGATCCTTACGGAGATGGACGGTTTTGAGCAGGGGACGAACGTGATCGTCATTGCGGCGACCAACCGTCCGGACGTGCTGGATGTGGCGCTGCTCCGCCCGGGCCGGTTCGACCGGCGCATCTTCATCGACAAGCCCGATCTGGAGGCGCGCGAGCAGATCCTGCGCGTCCACTCCCGCAACAAGAAGTTGGCCAAGGGTGTGCGACTCCATGACATTGCCAAACAGACCGTGGGGCTCACGGGTGCTGATCTGGAGAACATCATGAACGAGGCGGCCATCTTCGCCGCCAAGCGCCAGCACGTCGCTCTCACGCAGCGCGATCTCGTGGATGCCACCGAGAAGGTGACGGTGGGTCCCGAGAAGCGGTCGCGCAAACTGACGCCGCATGAAAAGGAAATCACGGCCTACCATGAACTCGGTCATGCGATCGTAGGGCATTTGTGCAAAGAGAGTGACCCGCTCCACAAGATTTCCATTGTCTCGCGCGGCACGGCACTGGGTGTGACGTGGTTCCTCCCGCAGGAAGACACCTACACGACCAGCCGCACCAAATTCCTGGATGAGATCTGCGGTCTGCTCGGCGGGCGTGCATCGGAGCAGCTGGTCTTCAGCGAAATGACCACGGGAGCGAGTTCCGATATTGAACGTGCATCGCAGATCGCCCGTTCCATGGCCATGCGTTACGGCATGGGGGATGACGAGATCGGCCCCGTGGCCTACGGCGAGCGGCAGGGCACGATGTTCCTGGGCGTGGAACCGTCCGTCGCGCGCAACTACTCCGAAGAGATGGCGCGTAAGATCGACGATTTTGTGAAGCAGACGATTCAGCAGCAGTATGAGCGGGCACTCGGATTCCTCGGGCAGCATCGCGACAAGCTGGAGTTACTCTCGAAAGTCCTGCTCAAGAAAGAGACGATGACGGTGGAGGAGTTCACCGATATTTTCGAAGGCCGCAAGCAGGTGCAGGAAGAGCCCGAACAGCCCCCCGAAGAAGAATCGGGC
The DNA here is from genome assembly GCA_964628345.1 of uncultured Candidatus Peribacteria bacterium. GTDB lineage: Bacteria > Patescibacteriota > Gracilibacteria > Peribacterales > Peribacteraceae > Peribacter. Next base: position 5,634 of record CAZVLZ010000034.1, read on the forward strand.
GGCGAGGACATGGAGACGGAGGCGGTTGCGTGATATCCGGCTACGCCGTCCGATGCACGAATGCCAGCGTCGGTTTCGTGTGCGGGTAGGAGGGAAGGCGCGTATCCCGGATGAGCATGGGTTGCTGTACGAAGCGGTAGAGGCATTGCAGCACCCACAGGAGCGGCCAGCTTAAGGGCCAGAAGAGCAGGTGTCGCAGGGTGAACCAGTCCATGAACGGAGAGCGTTTCTGCCGGTGCGTGAGCAGGCGGATGACGATGTGCGCGATGTACGTGCGATACATGCGGAGCATCTCGATGGAGGAGAAGAGAAACAAATTCCATTTGAGGCTGCTCTGTGTTTTCCGTTGCGCGACGGGCATTTCTGCGACGCCGTTCCCGCGGATCATCGTCCGGAAGAGCACCTCGATATCGAAGGCGTAGCTGCGTGTCTGCAGCTGACGGAAGACCGGCTTTGCCACATTGGCCCGAAACACTTTCATGGGTGCCTGCGTGTCGTGGTACGGCATGCGGAAGAGCAGGAATCCCACCCAGTGGAAGATCACGTGCAGAAGCGCGCGCCATTTCCTTGTGCGGTACGTTTCGCGGCGTCCGATGACTGAGTTGAGTTCCGGATTCTGTCGGAGCAGCCGCAGCCCCCGCGTGACATAGGAGGGGTCGATGGCCATATCGGCGTCGATGAGACCGATGAAGTGACCGCGCGCGGCCAGCACGCCTTCGCGCACGGCGGCACCTTTTCCCTGGCGGTCCGTGTGCACGATGACGCGGATCGATGGACGCCGGAGTCGCAGGCGCGAGAGGATGCGCTGTGTCCCGTCTCTGCTTCCATCCACCACGATCACCACCTCAGTGTTCCTCGGGCAGACGCGCCGGATTCTGCGGATGGTGGCCGGCAGGCTCGTCCCGTTGTTGTAGGACGGCAGGATGATGGAGAGGAGAGGAGTGGTCATGTGTTTCACTGCAATTATAACATATATTGATCGTATTGTTAAATATTCGCCAATCCGCCTTCCACGATCGGTATAGTGCAATTTCGACTTGGGAGAGCAGCTTATTCCTGCTACACTGCTCATCCATGAACGAGCTTTCTCCCCTGGATGGACGCTACCGGAAGAAGACCGAAGCGCTGCGTCCTTTTTTCAGTGAAGAGGCGCTCATGCGCGCACGGGCCGAAGTTGAAATCCGCTATTTCATCGCGCTTTCTCTCGAGCCGGGCATCCGTGAAGTGCCGCGTCTGAAGGCGAAGCAGATGCGTGCCCTGGAACAGATTATCGAGAGGTTTTCTTCAAAAGATGCGCTGACCATCCAGGCGATCGAGCGGACGACGAATCACGATGTGAAGGCGGTGGAGTACTTTCTCCAATCCAAATTCGAGAGGATTTCCGGACTGAAGTCCCCGGCGTCTTTTCTCCATTTCGCCCTGACGAGCGAAGATGTGAACAACCTCGCGTATGGTCTCCTGATGCACCGGGCGCTCAAGACGGTGCTGCTGCCCAATCTCAAGACGCTCCACCGCACGCTCTCCGCGATGGCGAACCGCCTGAAGCGCGTACCGATGCTCAGTCTCACGCACGGCCAGCCCGCGACCCCCACGACCGTGGGGAAAGAACTGGCGGTTTTTGCCGACCGGCTCGAACGCCAATTCTTTGAGCTCAGAGCATTCCGGATGCAGGGCAAGTTTGGCGGGGCGGTGGGCAACTACGCGGCGCATCGCGTTGCGTATCCGGATGTCCGTTGGGAAGTATTCGGTCAGAAGTTCATGCGCTCCCTCGGCCTCGTTCCACTCGCGCACACCACGCAGATCAATCCGCATGACGATCTCGCGGAACTCAGTCACATCGCTATCCGCATCAATACGATTCTCCTCGATTTCAGCCGCGACGTCTGGCTCTACATCAGCCGCGGGGTCTTTCGACAGCGCGTGGTCGCGGGCGAAGTCGGGTCCTCCACCATGCCGCACAAGGTGAATCCCATTGATTTCGAGAATGCGGAGGGCAACCTGGGCCTTTCGACCGCGCTCTTCGCACATTTCGCCGAGAAACTCCCGGTGAGCAGACTTCAGCGCGATCTTTCCGATTCGACCGTCCAGCGCAACATCGGTGTTGCATTCGGTTACCATCTGCTTGCGTTGGCATCCCTCATGAAAGGGATCAACGAGCTCTCGGTGGATCGTGCGACACTCAAGCGGGAGCTCGATGATCATCCAGAGGTCCTCGCCGAGGCCATTCAGATTCTCCTGCGCAAGCACCGAGTGCCGGGTGCCTACGAAAAACTCAAGAAACTCACGCGTGGCGCAGCGGTGACGCGCGCGTCCCTCCTCGCGTTCGTCGAGACACTGCCGCTCACGCGCGAAGAGAAGAAGCGTCTGCGGCAGTGGCCCTCCTTCTAGCCGGATTTCTTGGACCCGTTGATTGAGGCTTCAGGAAGGGTTTCTCGTGGCGTTCTTGCACTTCCAGAAACCTTCTCCTTCTTCTTGCGTGAGAGTCTGGTGATACTAGAGTTATCCCCATTTTCCCCATTGCATCATGCCGGATGGACTCCATGGACTCGGCGATCTCGAAGCAGCCGCACGGGCATCATACATGGAACCGGATGAATTACCGCCTTCCGTTCAAGGGAGGAATGGCATTTCCAGGGAGGTATTTCCGGAATGTGCAGATCCCATGACAGACACGACAGTACGAGCGTGGGTGGAACAGGTCCTCAGTGAAGAGCCACCAGCAGGCGACTGGTTTCTTGATGGCGTCAGCCCGACCGGTGAGGCACAGGATGCGGCGGAAAGGGAGGCAGCAGCATTAGATCTGATCTAGCCTTTTTTCACGCGTGGGGCTTCTTTGCGACGAAGAGGAAAATCCGCGGCTGGAGAAAACGTTTGATGGGTGCGAAATGGGGACTGGTCCGATGGCCGGGATCGCGGAGTTTTTTGTACAGAAAGCGCAGCAAGCGTGTGGGGATCCTCGGCTGCTGGCGTTGCCCGTAGAGTTGCAGTGACTGCCCGTCGAAGCCCGTCTCCGTGAGCAGACGCCGCATTTCACGGGGGGTGAATTCCTGCGTGTGGAAGGAGAAGGGGATGGCGCGCTGCATGGAGTGAATGCCGGGGGAGGTGATGATCCTGTTCGGTGTCGTTAAGAGCAGCACGCCTCCGGGCCGAAGCGCGCGAAAGAGACCCGCGAGCGCTTCACGGTAGTGCGGCACATGCTCGATGGTCTCGAAGCAGATGACGACGTCGAATTGTTGCGTGAATGTCAGTGCCTCGATATTCGCTCTGATGAACGTGACGCCGTTCGCGGCGTAGTGACTGCGGGCGTAGGCCAGCGCCTCTTCCGAGATGTCCCCTCCGGTGACGGACCGGGCGCCCGCCTTCTTTAGAAAATCCGTGCCGAACCCCGTTGCGCATGCGATCTCCAGCACGTCTTTGCCCCGCACGTAGTCCTGCGCAAACCGGTACCGCGCCTCGGTGTCTTCCTGAATGCGTTTGGATGTCTTGCCCTGGACGAAGTATTCACCGGTGAATGGGAGATCCATTGGGAGCAATAGTACACGAAGTGGGTTTTGTATGGATTTGGTAGCGAGCGGGTTACTGAATTCTATATTTTAAATGTATTTTTCAAGATCTATTCTGAGTCTTTTGTGAGTTTCTAAATTTTCAGCGAATAGATTAAGTGCAACTTCCATCAATTTAATTAGTTCATTTATTTCATTCTTATCTAAATCCTCTCTCATCGGAGAAAATCCTGGTCTGTGTCCATGAATTAGTTGATGTCTTAGTTCAATAATCTTAGATAGTTCATCCCAAACCATTACTGTTGTTTTCCCTATTTTTTTCTTTTTGTGCCAGATCTTTTTAAGATCAATGTCTAGATATGCAAGATAATTTTTATTCGCCTTCTCCAAATTTTGAAAACTAATTGTCTCTGCAAGCAATTCTGCCAATCTTTTTTTCTCTGAAATAAGTTGCTCTCCTTCGGCAAAGGAAATTTTCTCTTTTGATTCCAGCATTTTGGATTTTGCAATAGGGTCAGAATCAATGTATTCAATGAAGAAACTTTTCAGAAAACCTTCTAAACATGCGACTAGATGCGGGACAATCAGATTATTTCCATGAATAACTGTAGCCATTATATGAGCAGGCATAGCAAAAGTCTTAAACAGTTCTTTTGTTTTTTCATCAAGTGAACGGGTCAAAAGTGTGCTACTTGTAACTGACTGTTTAAAGTGTAAGAAAACGAGCCCCATTAATTTCTCTTCTCGGCTTAGCTTAATTGGTATCTCGGTCAAATATTGCCTCTTTCCCTCTTGTGGGTCAAAAATAGACCCCCCAAATTCCTTCTTGAGTTCTTTAATAATATTATTTTGCATTTCCACATCTTCATAAGATCTCATCCCATAAGTCTCTGCCGCGAATGCGAGTTTTGTATTTCTTGGTAAATTGGAAAATAGATTTCTTAACTTTGCACCTTTATAAACTTTTAACGAACATCCATTCATGGACTTATGATCTTTTTCCTCAAACCAATAATAACTATCAGGGCTCTCGACTGTTTGAAAATTGTGACGGAAAATAACCGACTCAATTTTTTTCTTAGAAAAGGCCTTTTTACAGAACAAATTCAACTCAAGCATGTTTATATTGTATAACAAGGTTCTGTAAACCCTATATGGTGCCGTGGGGGAGACTCGAACTCCCATGTCCTAGAACGGACACTAGCCCCTCAAGCTAGCGCGTCTACCAGTTCCGCCACCACGGCAGGGCGGAGGAAGCATAGCAAGACGCCTGAGGCGAGCAACCAAAAATAGCGTAATCAGAGCCAATCGCAGTGCCATTTCAGTAGCTCAAATCATCCACCAGTAGATACTCCTGATCCTTCTGCCCGGCGTTGGCGCGGCGTTTGCGGAACTCCTCGATGGATTTCTCCGGCAGCCCAAGCACGCGGAGCAGCGGCTCCGCATCGTCCATGAACTGGACAAAGGTGGCGGGAGGTCGGATCGTGAAAGGAATCGTTTCCATACTCTCGAGCGTGTCATCCGGACGGAGCTTGAGCAGGTGGAACTCTCCGACTGCGTGTGACAGTTGCAGCTGGTAATCGCGCCAGAACGTGCGCAGGAGTTCGCGCAGGTCGCTCTCTGCAATGGCATTGAATGATTGCGTGTTCAGCTCCGTCTTGAAGAACAAGCGGGAAGCATCCGGGTCTTGGAAGAGCAGCGTGAAGATGTCGGCATTCGCCTCCTTCGGTCCGATGATCGCTTCGACCTCGTGCGGGGCGATTCCCCGGTATTGTTCGAGCAGTCCGGTCGAGCCGAATGGCACATTGACGACGTCATCGTAGAAACTCTGCTGGAGAATGACGTCTCCCGAGAGCGTGTGGTAGGCATGGTCCGTAAAGTTTCCCGAGAGTATCTCATACGTGCCGGTCGGCACGCGATAGCGCACTGTTCCCCAGTGATTGCGGTCCAGGACGCTGAAGAGGAGCGTTTCATCATCGATGAAGAATGGCGAAAAATGCAGTTGTTCCGGGTCGAAGGATGGTACGGAGAGCGTGATCGCGCGTCGTTCCAGCAAGCGGACGAGCGTGATGCGCGGGAAGGTGTCATGACGGATCAGGGCGAGCGATGTTTCGGCAGGGGAGAGCGTCATGCGTTGCTGCATCGGCAGGTGGAGCTGCCTGAAGACCGTTTCTGCGTCATACCATGTTTCCTCTGCCGGCAACGGAATGGAGCCGACCGTTCCGCAGGCGGCGAAATCAATGACCAGCTTCGTGTGATCCTGGTCGCGCTGCACGGAATAGGTGTAGTTCGTAGTGCGACTCAGCGAGACGAGCGAGCTCTGTGATCCGGTGGCGAGAGCATCGTAGGAATAGGATGACCACATATCCTGCACCTGTGACTGTTCCCCGGTTGTCAGGAGCACGGCACGCGTCGATAGAAGTCGTGGCGGAAGACCGGCAGGCTGATTCATGGTTTTTGACCGCACAAGCACCCCCCGTGAAGCGGCATCGAAAAGATCGAGTCGCACTCCGTTCTGAAAGAGGAGGGCGCGGAGTGTCGGCACTCTGCTCGCGAATACTTTTTCCGCCGTGGTCGTGCCCCATTCCTGCACGAGAATGACGCAGGAATAGCCGAGCGAGAGCAGAATGGCGCTCACCATGACGGCTTTGCCAAGCAGGAGTAGCAGGGAGGGACGACGTGCCGGAGGCGGTGCGGTTTCAGGGCTCATGCTGGAGGGTCTCGGGGGTGTGGTAGCGCACGGGAGTCACCAGAGGGATACCCGCCTGTTTCTGCACGGGGATCAGCAGCACGCCTTCAATGATGAGCGGGTTCTCGTCAATTTTTTGCAGGAAGAGCGTGTGGTTCCCTTCGAGGAGGTCAACCGTCCCCAAAGATAGATACGTGAATTGGTTGCTGACGGGGGTGT
>CAZVLZ010000035.1:0-11933 GCA_964628345.1 uncultured Candidatus Peribacteria bacterium
CCGTATTTCTTCAGATCCATGATCTTTAGATCCTTGGCAAGACGCAGGAAGACGCGGAGCACGTTGAGCTTAACGCTGACCTGTTCCAGCGGTTCCAATTTCTGGGGTTTGCGCAGCTGGCTTGCGAACAGGATGCCCTCGAGGATCTCCAGCAAGAGGTTCTCACAACGTTGCCAGAGGGCATAGCGGTCGTGTTTGGGTACGGTACCTCTCAGCTCGTAGAGCTTCTTCGTGAGTTCGTAGGCCTTCTTGAAGATCGGAATATCCAGTTCTTCCATAACGCTGTGATTCATGAAAGTGCACAAGTGTATCTTCGAGCGCATCGTCTCGCCAGAGAACTTATTCCTTGCTTGGGAGGAATTTCGCCGGGGAAAAAGCTCCCGGGAAGACGTGCAGGAATTTGAGTGGAGGCTCGAGCAGAATATTTTCTCCCTCTATCGGGATCTCCGTTCCCGCCAATATATACACGGGGCGTATCAGGGATTCATGATATGCGACCCCAAGCAACGGCAGATCCATAAGGCCACTGTCCGCGACCGCGTCCTTCACCATGCCGTCTTCAAGATACTGAATCCCGTCTTCGAGCCGACATTCATCGCCCATTCCTTTTCGTGTCGCGAAGGAAAAGGAACGCACAAGGCGGTGGATGCCCTCGGGCGTTTCTTGCGCAAAACGAGCCGGAATTACACGTCACGATGCTTCGCGCTCAAGTGCGATATTCGTCAGTTTTTCGCTTCGGTCGATCATGCCGTCCTGCTCGCGATTCTCGAGAGAACGATCAAAGACACAGATATGATTTGGTTGCTCCGGGAAATCATCGGGAGCTTCCGGACGCCGGGATATCCAGATGACGAACTCAAAGGAATACCGATTGGCAATCTCACGTCCCAGCTTTTCGCGAACCTCTATCTGAACGAATTCGATCAGTTCATGAAACAGCAACTGAAAGTGAAACAATACGTCCGATACACGGATGATTTCATCATGGTCGCCGCCGACAAATCCGATCTTGAGAAACTCCTCCCGCCCATGCGCGATTTTCTGCGCGAGAAGTTGCGGCTCTCGCTGCATCCGAGAAAAATTATCCTTCGCAAATTCGGTCAGGGAATCGACTTCCTCGGGTACGTCATCCTACCGCGCTATCGTGCACTGCGAACGCGGACGAAGCGCAGGATGTTCCGGAAATTGCAGCTTCGTGTGACGAGTTTCAAGGCAGGCACAGGAAGCGAATCTTCCGTTGAATCTTCGCTTCAGTCCTACCTTGGCGTCCTCTCCCATGCGAATACCTACAGACTTACGGAGCAGCTGAAAAATCAGTACTGGTTCTGGATGAGAGAGTAGGGCTAGCGGGCGGCGTTTCTGATATCCTGACTTTCCATGTATCGACGCTTCAGAAATGTTCAGGCTTCACGGAGGAGATTTCGATCTGTTAAGGCATTCGCCGGAAGCGTGTTGAACTGGCTGATATTCGTTCTGCTCTTTTTGGTGTCGTATCACTTCTGGGGAACCAGAATATTCACCGAGGGGTGGCTGTTCTTTGCAAACGCTTTTGCCTATGTTTCGGTTGGCTTCATTCTCTACAAAATTGGTTTCTGGCACCGCAGATCCCGGCGATCATTTTGAGACTTATCGAGGATGCCGTCGTTGCCCCAATTGGTCCTTCGGAAAGAGTGAAAAGAGGTCATAAGTGAAATGAAGCCTATTCTTATCCGGAGATCGTTTTATTGGCTTATATAAGCCAAAATATCAGTTTTGTCCAGAATGAGACACACCCCTATTGTACTGTCTCAAATGTCTCATTTGACCGACCGACCCTTTGGCCTCACCTTAGTAAAAGGGTACCCTCTCAAAAATGCCATTGTTGCCCTCTGGGGTCCGAAGTGTTATTTTCCTGACCCCGTCGTTCTGCCATCGGATTCTGGGCACACTGAACATCGCGAACCGCCTCGTACACAGAGGATAACTTCGGAGTTTGCTTACCGATCAAAGCGTCATACGTGACCCCTTCGGGCAAAACCAGTGATTGGAGCCTGAATTTCTCCTCAACGGGTGCCTTTTGCCAGAGTTTGCTTACGTTCTCCATAAAGTAGATGCAGTGGGTTACGACCTTCTCTGCGTCGAGGTGTTCCACCTCCTTCTTGTTGCGGCTCCCCATCGCGTGCTCGTATTCCCCGCTGGCTCTCTCAAAATCCTTCTTCAGCTCCTTCATCAGTCCCGGACTGTCGTAGTTCTGCTTCATGAGGTTTACTAGCTTGGCCTTCTCCTCACGAAGCCCATGAACCTTCTTCCCCCAATCGGTGCTCTCCCGTGTGAGGAGCCTGTAGCGCTCATGCCACTGCTCCAGCACAATCTCGCGGAAGAGGTTCAGCGTATCCTTTGTCGGCGTTACCTCACTCATAAACTTCAGGAATGCTCTCTGCCCCTCATCTCTACTGATGCTGAAGTGGCACTCCTTGTGCGGGCAGGAGTAGTAGTGGTAGATCTTCCCCATCTTTCCGCGTGAGGGATAGCCGGTGGTAGGGGCATTGCAGCGGGGGCATCGGAGGAAGCGGCGCAGGGGATACTCGGGATTGAGCCTTTTTCTCGGCATCTTCACAATCACCTCCTTGCGCCCGTCCAGCGCCCTTTGGAGCTCATGCCACTCGTCCGGTGTGATTGCCCCGTCGAACTTCGCGCGAACCTCCAAACCTTCCGTCCACTGCTCGCGCAGCAGCCCGCCGTACACTGGGTTCCTGCAAATCTTCGTCCATGTCTGTGGCCTTATCGGTTTGCCCTCACGCGACTTCAGCCCATTGCGTGCCAGCTCGCGCACGATCTCGTTGATCTTGTAGACACCTGATGCCTGCTTGCGAAGGCCGTACTGTAATAGCTCCCATTGTGCCTTGTCTGGGGTCGGTTTGAGGATGGGCTTTCCGTCCTTATCACGCGCGTTCACGAAGCCCGTTGGTGCTGGCCGACACCAGTATCCCTGCTGCGTCAGTATTTTCTCGGTTCCAATAGTGCGCTGTGTGCGGAGGCGATTCTCGAACCTCGCCATGCAAGCGAGCATGGATTCCATCAGCTCCCCTTCGGGCGTTTCCCCGTTTATCTCCTGTGTCGAGAACTCCAATCGGATGCCGAGTTGTTCCAGCTTGTACTTCCAAACTGCGTACGTAGCGAGCCCGCCACGGCTGAGCCTGTCCACCTTGTACATGACGACCACCTGGATCTGCGCCTTGTGGGACGCGACGAAGTCCACCACGGCATCGAACTCCGACCGCTTCTTGTTGTCGGCCGACTCGGCAAGTTCAAACTCCTTCAGGAGGCGGTATCCCTTCCGTTGGATGTACGCGTTATTGTTGCGACGCTGGTTCTCGATGCCATCCCCCTCGCTCATCTGCTTCTTCGTCGAGACACGGAGGACGGAGATGGCACTTTCTGGCTTCATCTTGCGGAATTTTTGTTCCGACTGCTGCTGTTGAAAAGTAGAGTGCATTCTCTTGAAGGAAATCGTCTATGCAGAGGCGGGCAAGAGCAGAGAGAGCGTCGAGGATTTCCATTACTTCTTCGTCGGTCATCCCTTTCGCCCTCTCGCCCAAGAGCTTTCGGCAGCGCTCCAAATTCATCGTTTAGAACGGGAGATCGCTGATCACGGCGTCGGATTTGCCTAATGCGTCATTAGGAGAATCAGACCCTGTGCTTCCTCCTAAATATTTCTCACATTCCTCACTGAGGAACCAGTTCAGGTCATCCTTCAGGCGAATGTTGGTCGACGGATCGAACGTTTCACCATCAACAACGTCACAGATACCGAGGATAGCGAACGTTTTCATCTCCTTCAGCGCTGTGGGAGGAGAGCAGCGCAAAAGTTCCTCGACGTCCGGTGTTCGAATCGTGCCACCTCTACGAATGAGTTCATGGAACAGCGGAGCACGGTGTCCCGGAGCCGAATCGAAAGCGAGAAGGATCACGAGGCGCATATCCTCGGCGGTGAGTTGAGTGCGCCCCATGGATAGTGCATGGCCGCGTGCGATGTTGTAGAGACACTGGTTGATGCGGCTCTCGTGCTCCACCACCGGTACCGTGTGGCCAAGTTCTTTGCCGTCTTCGCCTTTCTCAGCATAGACGAACACTTGTCCACGGAGGGAAATCTGTTCAAATTTTTGCGAATGCTTCCTGCCAGTTTCAAACGTTCACTTGGATGCATCTTCACCTCTGTCCACAGGGACGAGGTGGCGCACCAGCAGTTCATCAAAAATGCGATCCGCGTCATCTCCCACAACTCCGCATCGTTTCAATTCACTGCGGAAGAATGCGAGGAATTCCCGCACGCCCTGTTCTTGTGCTGCTGGCTGGGCATCGACGATGCGTGTGCGCAGCTCGCGAAGAGCATTCGAAGCAATCCCGGCAATATCTTCATCCACATCACTGGAACGCGGAACCTGTTCCTCTGCGCGGCGGCGTGCGAGTTGCTCTGCGATCGCTTTTATGTTGTACACGCGAGACGCGGGGGATTCTGCGGCATTGGGCATGAGGCGATTGGAATGGCTCCGTCACTATTCTCCTCCTTCCCGGAATGTCAATATGCCGGTTTTCAACGGATCATCGGCTGTCCGATCCATGATCGCACCCCAGACGGCCCCATCATTCCCTGCATCATCGGGCGGGTGATGCGGGCGATTGGTGCCGCCTATACACCCCTTTCTCCCATTTCGGCTATACTTCTCCCATGCGTATTTTCGCCCTCGAAACGGATACCGAGAAGCTCAAGAAGCGGTTTCTCTCGGAAGGGGAGCAGGAGGTGCTGATGACGTACTACCACGGTCTTTCATTCTTCTTCGCGAGTCTTCGCGAGATGATTCTAACAGTCCTTCTCGTGGGAGCGGGAGTCGTCGCGGTGATGTTCAGTGCTCCGCTCGGATGGACGGTGGGCATCCTCTTTCTGCTGTGGTTCGTGTTCGTTTTCTTCAATTTACTCAAAGCGTACATCGACTGGGCATACGACTTCATCCTCGTCACCAGCGACAAGATCATCTTCGTGGATCAAACCTCCATTTTTCGGCAGGAGATCAAGCCACTCAATCTCGAGAATGTCGGCGGGGTCAGCACCAAGACGCAGTTCTGGGATATTTTCCCGTTCGGGATCGTGAGTGTGCACCTCAAAGAGGGGCTGGGCGGCGACCGCATTATTAAGCGATATGTGCCCCGCGCGCAGGAGGTGGCGGCCAGAATCAGCGAGGTGGTCACGCGCTATCAGCGACGCACCGTCGGTTCGTCCTTGCAGGAGGCTCAGAGCTGATCGCGCACGGGACTGAGCTGCGACTGCTCAAGGCGCTCGCGCGCCAATCTGCGTCTCTCTCTTCTTCTTGCATTATTGAGTTCTCGATTGTGAGCGGGTGGACTGAGTCGTTTCTTGAGTTGCGTGAGAGATTCCAGCGTGATGGTGGGCGAATGGTTGTATCCCAATCCCTCCAGAGTTTCGTAGATACTCCATAGGGTGGTGGCACCCATGTTTGGCATGCGCAGCAGCCGTTCCGGTGTGCATTCCAGTAATTCCCTGAGCGTCCAGATTTCGTGTTGCATCAGGATGAACGCGGTTCTGTGCGGCAGGCCGATGTTCGCAACGGGGCAGGCGAGTTCCCCATGCTCCTTCCCGTTTGCGTGGTGCGGTTCACGACGGGGCAGAGCTCTGCTCTCTTTTGTTCCTTGGGAATCTTCTTCACTTTCTTTCTTTGGAGCGAGCCGTTCCAGGGAGTGGGGGTTCTCCGGATTCAGCATCCATTTTTTGCCCTGTAGCATCAGCTGGCGCATGCGCTCCTTTGTTCTTGGGCTTGCTGAGGTGATTGCTCCCAGGTGCTCTGCCGTTTCGTTGAGCGTGACGTCGCGGCCGTACGGGGATTCGTCGGATTCATCGATGGGCAACGGTGCGCCATCACCGCGCAGTTCTTTTTTGGTGAATCCCAGACCGAAGTAGCTGTTGATGGTGTGGGCGAGACGCGAGGGGAGGGTGCGCAAGGCGCGCAGAATCATTTCGCGGTGTTCCGTTGTTATGGCGTTCTGCAGCGCAGTGCGCCCCTTTTTTCCTTCCAGGAAGGCCGCACACGTTTCATCCTCATTTTTGCCGCACAACCTGTCTAAGCTGTGGCTCCGCTGTCGCAGCCTCTGCACGTATTCCAAGGGTATATCCAACGCATTTGCGATGACCTCCGGATCGGGATCATGGAAGTTCTCTTGCCGGTATTGTCGGGAGAAGCGGGCGATCTCTGTGCTGTGCTGGTAGAGGTGTATCGGTCGGCGCACCGTAGATTTCTGGTCGGCGATGGCGTGGGTGATGGCCTGTCGGATCCACCATGTCGCGTAGGTAGAGAATTTCCATCCCAGCGAGACGTCATACAAATCGGCCGCATACGCCAAACCGGCATTGCCTTCCTGAATGAGGTCCAAAAACGGAAGGCCCTGATTGCGATGACCTTTTGCGATGGAAATGACGAGTCGCAGATTCGCGTTGATCATCATCCTGCGTGCCTCCGACCATTGGGTACCCTCCACGCGGATACGTTCCAGACGTGCCGCCAGGCTCTCGCGCGATTCTCCCGCCTCGATGAGGCATTGCGTGCGCTCTGGTCCGGGCTCTGCGGTATCGATGGCATGGAGCAATTCCTGCAGGTGCGTGGCCCGGTCTTCGCCCAGTTTGAAGTAGGACTTGGCGTCCTGGAACCAGGCGATTTTGAAGGGGATTTTCTCAAAGAGTTCCCGGATGCGTTGCTGACGCGCAGTGTGCAAGGGATAGGGTTCTGTTTTCTGTCCCTTGTCGGAGCGAATAGAGTCGGCAGTCTGACTCAGGAGTGTCGCGAGTGATCCCGATTGCGCCTGCATGACCGCGATGCGACCGACAGAATCCGCCTCTCCGTTCTTGAGGATCAGGACATGCAGGTGGTTGTAGTTTCTCCTGATGACCTGCAGGTAGTCGTGCCACATCGCGCGTTGTATCGCGGGATTCTCCAAAATTTCCGCACGCCACCGTGTGCGGTGTTCGATCATGGATGTCGCCAGGGCGATTTCCTGCTCGCGGTCGAGGAGAGGCGCCTCTCCGGCCTGCTCGAGATAGAGATGGAGCGCGCTCTTCCGCCCCCGAGTTTTTTGTTGCGCACGCAGCTCCTCAAATTCCGCAAGGAGTCGCGCTGCCTCCTGCTCCGCGGCTGCCAGATCGGATGGTGTCATGTTCTGTGCCGCAGGCCCGTCGAAGCCGTTGGTGGCTTCTTCCGCAAGTTGCTCTCCTTCCTCTTCCTGCATCCGTTGATCCCGTTCAGTGACAGGATGCTTCTGCACAACGCAATCGTGCAGTCGTTTTTTTTGGTCCGTGGTTACTGCTTGCACCAGGGTGCGTTGTGGGCGGATTTCCGCTCCGGCCTGCGGCATTGCTTCGGGCTGTCGCATAAATGGTGCGCAATTGTATGGCATCTTCACTGCGTGACAAGCGAATACCGCTGAACGTGGCGCGATGTGTACTCACGGTTGCCCCCGCAGAGTTGCCAATTGTGAACGGGAGAGAATTTTCAAGAGCTCCTCGTCACTCGCCGCCTGAATCGCCTCGAGCGATCCGAATTTTTTCAGCAGCTTCACGCGCGTCTGCGGGCCGATGCCGGGAATGGAGTCTAAGACCGAGAACACGGCGCGTTTCTTCAGACGCGTTTCACGATGCTGGTTGGCGAAGCGGTGGGACTCGTCGCGCAGGCGCATCAGGAGGAAGCGGGCGGGAGAATCTTTGGCGAAGGTGAGTGGACGGGGGTTCTCCGGAACGAAGATTTCCTCTTCTTTCTTGGCGAGGCCGATGACCGGAATGGGGAGTTTCAACTCCTTGATGATTTCCAGTGCGGCGCTCAGCTGTCCTTTCCCTCCGTCGATGAGCAGGAGGTCCGGCAGGGTTGCGAGAGACGGATCTGTCTTGTTCTTCATAGCCTCGAACATCATCAGCACAGAGGATGTGTCTTTGCCGAAGCGTTTTTGGCAGCGCCTGGATTTCGTGATGATGGGATTGGGTGCCGTCTGGATCGTGCGGAATCCGATGCCGGCGTAGTACTCTTCCAGCGGCGGATCAGTCACCAGGTAGACTTTGCCTTTCTTCACTGTACTCAGGAGTTTTTTGGCGATCAGCTGGCCAAGCCCTTCCCCGCGGTGGGTGGCATCGACGAACAGGGAAGCCAGCTCAACGGTCCCTTCCTCGTGGCGGTGCAGGCGACCGAATGCAACGATGGTTTTGCGATGCTCCGCGACCAGAAATTCATGGTATGCAATGTTCGAACAATCCAGGCGTGCCGACGGATGTCTCATCATTTTCTCGATCACGCGCTGATCGGTTTTCCGTGCTTTGCGCAGGGTGATGTCGCGCTTTTTCCATTCCTGCTCTTCCAGTTTTTTACTTTGTGCGAGGTGCAACAGTCGTCGTCTGAGTACCTCTTTGATCGCGCGGTAGTCGTCGATCTCCCCTTCTTTCACCGTGCGGATGGTGAACGATCGGTACTGGTCGTTTTTCGGCTTCCCATCAACGAAAACAGACATGCTCCCGACCGTTTCGGTGCCGCTTAAGTGCGAGATATCGTACCCCTCAATGCGCTTGGGAGCGGTCGGCAGGCCGAGTGTTCCTTTCAGTTCCTTCAGGGCATCTTCCACGTTGCGCGCCGCAGCTTCCCACTTCGTTTCGAAGTGCTGCACCTTCTCGTGCGCGTTCTCTTCGGCGAGAGCGAGGAGTTTATTTTTCTTTCCGCGCTCCGGTACGCGGATCGTGACTTTTGTCCCGCGTCGGTCCGTCAGCCATTGTTCGAGCAGATTCTGCCCGGTGGTTTCTTCCGGCAGGAGCAGGAGCGGTGGGACATCGGGGGCATCCACGTAGTACTGCGGTAAAAACTGCGTGAGGGCTTCGGCCGCATTTTCCGCATGACCCAGCAGCGTGAACGACGACTCGTCGATCACTTTTCCGCTCCGTTCCTTCAGGAGCACGACATGCACGCGGTTTCCCTCCACGGCGACGCCGAAGACGTCGGCATCTTCGCCCGACGTATCCGAGATGATCTGCTTCTCCGAGAGACGCTGGATCGTCTGCAGCGCGTCGCGGAGCTTGGCGGCCTGTTCGAACTTGTGATCGCGCGCGGCTGCTTTCATGCGCTCCGTCAGGAGGGCGAGTGCGTCTTCCGTCTTCCCTTTCAAAAAGTCGATCACACCCTCAATCGCCATCGAGCCGTAGGCATCGGGGGTCACGCATCCGATGCAGGGGCCGCAACATTGCTTGATGTGGTAATCGAGGCAGGGCGTGGGACGGTCGCGGTGGGTAACGGTCACGGGAATGGGTGGCTCCGTCACGTTCCCGGCCGGTACGATCGACATCTTGCAGGTGCGGTACGGAAAGACGCGGCGGAGCAGTGTGAGGGTGTCGCGGATTTCGTAGGCACTGATGTACGGACCGAAGTATTTCGCACCGTCCTTCGCAGGTTTGTGCACGAGGTCGATGCGCGGAAATGGCTCCTGCAGCGAAATACGCACGAACACATAGTTCTTGTCGTCCTTCATCAGCACGTTGTATTTGGGCTTCTTTTGCTTGATGAGGTTCGTCTCGAGGATGAGCGCCTCGAGTTCCGAGTTGGTCACGGTCACAGAGATATCCGCAGCTTTTTCCATGAGAGACTGTTTCCATGGGCCAAGCGTCGCCTCCTTGGTCAGGTAGCTCGCCACGCGTTTGCGCAAGTTGAGGGCCTTGCCCACATAGAGCACATTTCCTTTTCCGTCGAGCCAGCGGTAGACACCCGGTTTTGCCGGCAGTTTCGCAACGCGCTTCTTCAACTCCGATGCCTTTGGATTCTTCTTCTTGGGCACGGGACTATCATGCCATTTTTGGGTTCGAAGAAGGAGTCCTTTCCACCTTTGTCGCGACAAAGGTGGAGCCAAAACGCCGGCGCGCCAACGCCCGCTCTGCCCGGCCCTGTGCCTCCTCGTTGGATCCTCCAAGGCTTCGGATCCGACTCGTCGGCGGACGATTGTTGCAGGGCCTTCCCCTTCGCCCCCCGTGGCGCGCCCCTCCACGTTTACTGTTTTGTTTCTGTATGTGTTTCTGTTTGTGTCATTTCCTCTATCATTGTGCACAGTGGAGAAGCAACCTCTCGTCTCGGCCATCATCGTCACCACCTGGACGCCGCAGGATGCGGTGAAGTGCGTGCAGGCGCTGCTGAAGCAGACCATCGCAAGCGAGATCGAGATTCTCGTCATCGACAATCATTCCGAAGATGACAGTATCGGCACGATGCGGGTGCATTTTGGTCATCACCCGCAGGTGCGGCTGCTCGAATCGAATCGCAATCGTGGATACGGCGGCGGCAATAATTATGCGGCGCGGTACGCGCGCGGCGAGTACCTGCTCATCATCAATCCCGACAATGAACTGGAGCCGACGGGTTTGGAACGCATGGTGCAGACGTTCCGCGCCGATCCCGGTATCGGCGTTCTCGCGCCCAAGTTGCAGTTTTCCGATGGTTCCGTGCGCGACAGTGCGCGGTCATTCCCTTCGTTCTTCGACGTCCTCGTTAAGCGAACGTTTCTGCAGTATTTCTTTCCTCACCGGATGCGTCGCTACCTGCAGACGGATGCGCCGCATGTTCCTCTCCGGGATGTCGATTGGGTGGTGGGAGCGTGTCTCTTCTTCCGCAAGGATTTCTACGATCAGCTGGGAGGATTCGACGAACGGTTCTTCCTCTTTTTCGAAGATATCGACCTGTGTCGGCGCACGCATGTGGCGGGCAAACGGGTTGTTTTTGCTTCCACCATCGTGGCACAGGATCGCAAGCAGCGCTTAAGCGGCGGAGGCTTCTTCTCTCTTCTCTTCCGCAGAACGGGACGTATCCATATCACGAGCGCGCTCAAGTACTTCTGGAAATGGCGGCGAGGCATGGAAGGGACACCTGCGGTTTCCCTCCCATGAGCCCACTCTTCCCTCAGCGGTGTGCCTCCAGTCGGGCAAAGCCCGACTTCGGCACGAATTATTGAACTAATCGGTTATAGTGAAGGCACTAACAGCAATATTTGCTGTTTTTGGTGAGTGTGATCGATCTTGGAATCAGCAGAAAACTCTTGTAGGACGTTGACCAGCCGCTTTGTCTCCCGTACCCTTTTCGGGCTTTATGGAAATGGTTCCGCTGAAAGCAACGGCACGGACGAAAGCGACGCCCAACGAGATTCGGCGTGCGCATGGCATTCCGTGCGTCCTGTACGGCAATGAGGTGAAGAATATCCAGGTGCAGTGTGTTTCCATGGAGCTGACCAAGGCCTTCACCAAGGCGGGCGAGAACACGCTGGTGGATCTGGATATCGACGGCAAGAAGGTGCCGGTGCTCTTCCATGAGCTGCAATATGACCCCATCACGGGGCGCATCACCCATGTGGATTTCTACGCGGTGAACCTGAAGAGGGAAATTGAGGCTCCGGTGCCGCTCCGCTTCACGGGCGAGTCTCTGGCTGTGAAGGAATTCGCCGCGGTCCTCGTGACCGTGCAGAACCACGTGACGGTGCGCTGTCTGCCGATGGCATTGCCGCACGATATCGAGGTGTCGCTCACTCAACTGACGCAACTGCATGCCGTCGTGAAGGTGTCGGATCTGCGCGTTCCGGCGGGCGTGACCATTCTGGACAATCCCGAAACAGTGCTCGTCATCGCGCAGGAACAGCGTAAGGAGGAGGAAGTGGTTGTGGGTCCGACAGCCACGGCCGAAGGCGTGCCAGCCGCAGGAGCGGCTGCGGCAGATGGCGCTCCGGCAGCGGAAGGTGCGGCAGCAGCTCCGGCAGCGGCAGCTCCGGCCAAGAAGGAGAAGAAGGGCGAGTGAGCAGCAATGCATCCTTGTTTTGATGTACAAACGTCTTCTCAACAAAGCGCAGGTTCATTCTCTGCTCATCGCGGTCGGGATCGTCCTCGG
>CAZVLZ010000036.1:0-11419 GCA_964628345.1 uncultured Candidatus Peribacteria bacterium
CACGACGCCGTACTGCAGGCAATCCTGCAACTCCGACAATCCGGAGGGGTCGGTGAGGAAGAGGGCGATATCCGATGCCGCCAGAAGTTTGCGGTGGTTGTCTTCGTCATGGGGGATGATGGCGATGCGGTGACCGCGTTCGTCGGCGAGCCCCGTAAAGAGCTTTCCGTAGTCGGCGCTCCCTTTGCCCATCACCAGGAACTCAATGGGCAGGCTTAAGAGCCCCGGCAGGAACTCCTTCAGCAGATGACCGCCGAGGGCATCCGACATGCCCGCCGGCAAACAGACGATCGGAGCCTTGGGTTCCATGGGCCAGCCAAGCTCCTTCTGCAGGGCCGTTTTATTCTCCACCTTATGCTCAATCGTCCGTGCGCTGTAGCGCCGGGCAATCTTGGGATCGTAGGCGGGGGAGAGGGGATTCAAAGGGTGAAGGGAGAAGGACGAATGGTGTTTGTTGTTTTGTTGAGACGTACCGGCGGTACGTCTTTACGTGGTTCCGAGTTATCAAGGTAGTATAGCGGAAAATCGCACTTCTGGGGAGAGAGGAGGACTTGAGATTTTCGGGGGTTGGGGTCTTTTGATGGAGGGCAGAGAAGTGATGGAGGGCAGAGAAGTTTTTGCCTTTGCTGCCTTCATTGCCTTCATTGCCCTTTTTCGTCATGCTTTTCCCAGCCACTTTCATGGAGCATCTTGTCTTAATCGACGGCCACCCGACTTCGCCCTTCGGGCTACGCCGGGCAAGCCACCTTTTCTTCTCATGATGAAACATCTTGTATTGATTGACGGTCATCATCTTATGTACCGCGCCTACTGGGCCATTCCGCGTACCCTCAAGACGAGGGCGGGGGAGCAGACGAATACGGTCTTCGGGGTGGCCTCGATGCTCCTCTCGATTCTGGCCAAGGAGGAGCCCGATGCCTTCCTCTTCTGCTTCGACGAGGGCGATCAGACCTTCCGGCACCAGGAGGCGACCGATTATAAGGCAGGCCGTGCCGAGACGCCCGATGATTTCTACGTGCAGATCCCGCGGGTGCACGAGCTCATCGATACGTTCGCCATCCCGCACATCTCGGATCCGAAGTTTGAGGCCGATGACCTGTTGTGCGCCTACGCGCGGGCGGCGGAGAAGGCCGGAATGAGGGTCACCATTGTCACGGGGGACCGCGATGCCCTGCAACTTGCAAGTGACCGGATCCGGATCGCCATCCCGCACAAAGGGTACCAGCAGGCGGAGTATCTAGGACCGAAGGAGATCGAGGCGAAGTACGGCGTGAGGCCGGATCAGATTCCCTCCTATAAGGGACTCACCGGCGATCCGTCCGACAACCTGCCGGGCGTAAAGGGGATCGGCCCCAAGACCGCCGCCGAACTCCTGCAGAAGTACGACACGCTCAAGGGTGTGTACGATCATATCGAGGAGATCCGTCCCGCTGTCCGCGAGAAGCTTCTGGCCGACCGTGAGCAGGCATTCTTCTGTGAGCGCATGGCTCTCTTGGTCGAAGATCTTCCGCTCCTTCCTTTCGATCAGCTTGCCATCGGGATGTTCCCTGCCGGAAAGATTCTTTCGTTCTTCCGCGCCATGGAATTCACCCTGCTCATCAAGAGATTCCAGGCGCTTCTTGCGACTCCCTTTGGCAAGGCACACTGCGCGCCGGAAGATGTGCCACAGGCGGAGACTGTTGTCGCGAAGACGACCGAGCAGATGCTTCTGTTCTGAGCACAAACTTGCGCACGCCCTGAGCGTCGTCGAAGGGTGACGTGTGCGTGGGTCGTTCCTCGACTACCCGTCCGTACCGGACAACGTCCGGGCGGGCGCTCGGAATGACAAGCTCACCATGACACTCATTTTCGGATAACAGAGTAGCTTTTCTGTTGACGACAAACTGTGTTCATTCATTATTCACCCCTATTATTGTGAGGTGGTGATGTGTGTTCATCCCTAGTGCATGAGGAAATAACAGAACAGAAAAATTGTTCCCGGTCCTGCTTGCTGTATACCAAAGATACTCATTCTCGTCTTGCGGATCCTTCGTTTCGACAATTAGACTCCCGTTGTTTCGCGGTTGTTCCATTTTGGGATACGCGGAACATCTTCTGTATTCATCATTTCTGATCCCCCTTCAACCCATGTCCAAAGAACGCATCGTCGCCAGTCTCGATATTGGCAGCGCCAAGATCCGAACAGTCGTTGCCGTGGTGGATGGCGACCAGGAGAAGCTCATTCCGAATGTCATCGGCGTGGGGCTCTCTCCTTCCCATGGGATGCGCAAGGGGCACGTGATCGACGTGGAGGAGCTCATTCATAACATCATCTCCTCACTGGAAGATGCGGAGCGCATGGCGGGGGTACCCATCAATCACGTGTTCGTGGGCTTAAGCGGATCGCACATTGAATCCTTCGACAGCCGCGGCGTCATCGCGATCTCGGGGTCCGAGATCACGGTGGAGGACGTGGGACGCGTGCTCGAAGCCGCACAGGCCGTGAGCATTCCGCAGAACCGCCGCATCCTGCACATCGAACCCAAGTCGTACGCGGTGGATGAGCAGCGCGGCATCAAGAATCCTGTTGGGATGACGGGCATCCGTCTCGAGGTGGAGGCCCACATCGTCACGGGGCATGTGCAGCACGTGAAGAACATCGAGAAGTGCGTGGACCAGGCGGGCGTGGACATTGATGACCTGGTGCCGGCGACCATCGCCGCGCCCGAGGCGGTGCTCACCAAGCGCCAGAAGGAACTCGGCGTCGTGGTCATCGACATCGGCGCGGGTTCCACCAGCGTGGCGGTGTTCGAGGAGGGGACGATTCTGTACTCCGCCAGTCTGCCTCTCGGCGGCGAGAGCGTGACGAACGACATCGCGATCGGGCTGCGCACCTCCATTGATACGGCCGAGAAGATCAAGATTGAATTCGGATCGGTGCTTCCGCAGGAGATCGCCGAGCGCGAGATGATCGACCTCTCCTCCGTGAGCAAGGTCGACACGCAGACCGTGAGCAAGCGCTACATGGCCGAGATCATGCAGGCGCGGTACTTCGAAATGTTCTCGCTCGTGAAGCAGGAACTCGCGCGCATCGGCCGCAGCGGCATGCTCCCGGCTGGCGCGCTCCTCACCGGAGCGGCCGCCAAGGCGCCGGGCGTGCTCGATCTCGCGCGCGATGTATTGGGGCTGCCCGTGCAGATGGGATTCCCCGTCGACATCGGCGGCGTCATTGAGAAAGTGGATGACCCTGCCTACGCCACGGGCCTCGGCACCCTCATCTGGGGCGTGCGCGAGGGCGAGAGCGTTCCGATGGTCGGCGCGGCGCAGATGAAGCGCGCCGTGCAACGCGTCGGTTCGTGGTTCAAGAGCCTCCTTCCCTAACCCTACCCCCTACTCCTACCCCCTACGCCCTACCCCCTATCTCTATGTCCGATACCCTTCGCTCTCTCTTCTCCGGTTCCCGCGCTTCGAGCAATGGATCCAGTCATGACGACAATCCATTGGTCTCGCGTGAGGTGCGTCCTGACGCCACTCCCGGCGCGCGTCTCATCGTTCTCGGATCCGGGGGCGGCGGCAGTAACGCCGTGAAGCGCATGATCGATTCCAAAGTGCAGGGCGTGGAGTTCGTGGCGCTCAACACCGATATGCAGGCGCTCTACCACAATCCGGCGCCGCGGAAGATCACGATCGGCCGCGGCACGACCCGCGGACTCGGAGCCGGGGCGAATCCGGAGGTGGGGAAAAAGGCTGCCGAGGAGAGCAGCGCGGAGATTCAGGCCGCGCTGGAAGGAGCGGATATGCTCTTCATCACGGCCGGTTTGGGTGGCGGAACGGGGAGCGGGAGCGTGCACGTGATCGCCGAGCTTGCCCGGAGCATGGGGATCCTCACGGTGGCCGTGGTCACGAAGCCCTTCAGCTTCGAGGGACTCAAGCGAAAGCAACAGGCCGAGGACGCCATTGCGAACCTCAAGGGGAAGGTGGATACGCTCATCACGATTCCGAATGACAAGATCCTCTCGCTCATCGACAAGACGACGCCCCTCACCGAGGCGTTCCAGGTGGTGGACGAGGTGCTGCAGCATGCCATCGAGGGCATTTCGAATCTGATCACGGAGCATGGACTCATCAACGTGGACTTCGCCGACGTGAAGTCGATCATGCAGGATGCCGGCACGGCGCTCATGGGTATCGGGTACGGCACCGGCGACAGCCGCGCAGCCGAGGCAGCCCGGGCGGCCATCGACAGTCCTTTGCTCGATCTCTCCATCTCAGGGGCCAGGGGCGTGCTCTTCAACATCACGGGCGGCACGGACCTCTCCATGTTCGAGGTGGACGAGGCGGCCCGCATCATCACGGAGGCGGCTGATCCCGAGGCGAACATCATCTTCGGCGCCGTAATCGACGAGAAGTTCACGGGCGAGGTGAAAGTGACGGTCATCGCCACCGGCTTCGAGGAGGCGCGGCTGGAGGGTCTGCCCACCCTCGGTGCGGCGCGTGCCCTCAAGCCAGGCGTCCACACCCCGGCGCGGTACTCTTCTCCAGCGGAAGAGCGGGCGGAGCAGCCGTCCCGGGCATCGTTCCTCGAGCCGGCCAAGACCTCGACGCTGGGCATCACGGAGGAGGAGCTGGAGGTTCCGGCGTTCATGCGAAAGCCCATTAGCAAATAGTATTTTCTCCCCCACCCTGTATCCCTCCCCCGGTGGGGGAGGGTTTTTTTGGGGTTGAAGTGGTTTCCCCCTCCACCCGCCGGGGGAAGGGTGGGGGAGGAGGAAGAGAACAGCTGAAGGCCCTCACGCGTGCGTTCCCGTCGATCCGAACCCTCCGCGCGTTTGCGCGCCGTGTCCGTCCACTTCGCTCCACTCCGCGCGGTCGACTCTGACGAACATGCCCTGCGCGATGCGCTCGCCGCGCTCGACGGTCACAGGGGTATTGGAAATGTTCTGCACCTGCACTTTGACCTCATCCTCCGGCCCGTGGTAATCACAGTCGATGACCCCGATCGAGTGCGGGCAGACCAGCGCTTTCTTGCGCGGCAGCGAGGAGCGCGGCAGGATCAGGAGCGCGCAGCCCTCGGGCACCTTCACGATCACATTGCCCGGCACCAGTGCGATTTTGCCCGGTTCGATGACCGTCGTTTCGCGCGTGATCAGATCAAAGCCCACCGATCCGGCGGTGTGGTAACTCGGGAGAGGGAGCGTCGTATCGACGCGCTGAACGGAGACCTGCATGCCTGCCGACCGTAGCGCAGCCCGAATGTCTGTGCAACATTCATCTCTTCAGTCTGCGTTTCATCTTTCCATGGCAAACGACTCTCGTTGCGCGAAGGTTGCGCGGCAGGATGATGGATCGGCTTGGAGGAATCACTGTGTCCCGCTGACGAGTCCCCTGTATCGGTCGGCGAATTCCTGGAATGTCAGCTTACTCTCCCCGTTCGACTCCGTCATGCTGTCCAGGAACGTGTCTCCGTACTTGATGAGCAGTTCGGTCAGGATACCCGGTTGTGTCGCAATGCGTTCGACGAAGGTTTTCGCGAAGGATTTCATCGCAATCGTCTCGTATTTCTTCCCTTTCTCCGGGGGAACGGGTCCCGCGCTGTCCCGTTCGACGCTCGGCACGAATTCGCGGAGCGTTCCGCCTTCCATTTGAAGATCTTCATCACGCATGCCGATCTTCTGCGTGAGTTCCGACACCAGATTGCGCGTGGGGTCACGGAATTGCGAGGTGATACAGTTGGAGTTGGAGACGGTGGTTTCGTTGAGTGCCGTGTCGGTCAGCTTCACCCGGTTGCCGGGATCGAAGACCTGCATCATCTGATTATCGAAGAAGACGAACGCCGCGAGGGATGTCGCGATGTCCCGCGCATCGGCTGTCGAGAATGCAGCTTTACCCTCTTTCGCGAGGCGGGCGAGGTACGCGTATACCTTGAGTTTCTCGCTGAAGCCGACGTAGGCGTTTTTGCAGCCTTCCACGGTCACTTTGCTACGGGTACCCGAGTAGGTGTTGAACATGTTCTGGAGGCGGCCCCAGTCGAACTCGGTGGCGAGGTACGGGATATCCTCGTGATCGAGTCCTTCGGATTTCTTCGAGATGGCCTTGGACATACGCTCGCGCGCTTTCAGATCCCGGAGCAGGATGAGCCGCATGAACATGGTTGTTTTGATGCCCGGCTTGAACGGATCGCCTGATTCCGTGAGGCTCTTGCCGAGGGCCTGGATTTCCTTGAGAGAGTTATGACGCTGATAGAAGTAATCCAGGAACGGAAATGAGATGAGCAGTTCGCCTTTCTCTCCGGAGAGCACGCGCAGGCGTTCCAGTGGCATGAGGCCCGAAGCGAGGCCCTGGACCAGGTAGAATATCTTTTGCTCCATGCTCATCTTGCCGTTGCGCATGGCGTAGTGCAGGAATTCCTCGTAGTGGTGCGGATTGACCTCCTCGGGCAGCGGTCTTGGAGGTATCGCGGTCGTGCACTGCACGTACATCTTGAGCATCGTGTGCAGTTCGGAGGCCGTCTTGCCCGCGATGTTGGAGAGGTTGTCCGCCTCGTGGGTGTAGGACTGCTTGTGCTTGTCGTAGTTACCGTTGTTGCCCGTCATCCACTCGTTGAACATATCCTTGTCTTTCCAAATATCGCTGATCAGCTTGTGCAGCCACTTGTCCCTGAGCGTCTCATCCCGCTCGCAGGGACCGAAGGGAATCTGGTAACTCGATTTTTGATTGAGCGCCTTCCAGACGCGGTGATCCCCCCAGTTCATGCGGCCTTTCTTGACGAGCAGTTCGATGGAGGCACGCAGCTGGTCTCTGGTGGGTGTTTTGCCGATCAGATCGAGGAGTTCTTCCGCGTCGAGGTTGGTGAAGGAATCCTCCCACTTCTTGACGCGTTCAAGCTCTTTGCTGTTGCGGGCGCGCTCCGTGTAGTGCGGCAGGCGCTCGGTGTACTTGCCGATGATGGGGATCTTGATGTTGGTGCCCGGGATGTAGACGGGCAGGTTCTTCGTCCATCCCGCCTTGGTATCCGCCGTTTTTTGGTCTTGGATGGAGTGCCAGATGCCTTCGACATCCTCCTTGAATTCCTTGGAGATGCGGATGATATCCAGAATGCAGAGCCAGCGGATGCCCAGTTTTTCCGAGATCGTCTGTTTCTTCGACATCGGCTCATCCGCGATCTCGGCGAATTTCTTTGCCAGCGCATCCACCTTCTCGTGCGTATTTTTCACGTGCTCCCTGAACCGCAGCACGGTATCGCGATATTCCGTGTTGTGCTCCGGATCCACTTTCCTGCCATCCCGCGTCTGCTCGTTGGCACGGATGAACGTGAGTTCGTCGAGGATATCCTGGTACCCGCCCTTGCCCTCCACGATCGCATCGGCCTGCTCTTTGAAGGCAGGATTGTAGTGGCGGCTGGTGCCGCGCGGATCGCGCGTGCCGTAGGCTTCGCCGAAGGTCCTGATGCCGATGATCATTCGGTCGATGGCTTCCAAATCCTCGTGCGCGTCGTAAGCGCTTGGATCAGCGGGGGCCTGCTGCATCGCTTCCACATCGACGGCGATGGGCGGCTCATCCCGTTCGTGCAGTGTGAATTTCGGTGCGATCACATCGCTGTCTGCCTGCGCGGGTTTGAGCTGATCGAGGATTGCGTGGTCCGCATGCCCGGGTGCCGCCAGCGCGCCGCTCACCACGGCTTCGTTTTGGAGCAGGCGGCGATAGTGCGCATCCGCCCGCGCGTTCAGCAGAGCTTCAGGCGTCGTGGGATTGAGGCGGCGGTACTCCGTCCGCACTTCATCGCGAGACGGGACGGCCCACCGTTCGCGCTGCTCTTCGAGGAGCTGCCACTGGCCATCCGTGAGTTCGCCGAAGGCCGATTCCATGAGCTCGGGCAGCAGGTGCGATTGTTCGGAGAGGATATCGATGATGGCGTGTGCCTCCTCGTGCCGCACGAGCCGTTCGGTTTCCTGAGGCGTCAGGTCCGGCGTCCTGCGGATGAAGATCCGCCCGTCGTCGTAGCAGGCGCGGGAGTTCTTCACCTGGATTTTTGCCCGGTACTGTGCGTCGTCGAGGAAGACGACGATTGCGTTCCCCTCGGGCGGAACGGGGCTCTGCGTTGCCTGCGCGAGGGCGCGGACGCGCTCGAGAGCTGTTCTCCAGTGCTGCATCTGCGCTCCGATGTGCAGGGCCATTTTCTGCTTTTGCGCTGCGGAGATCTTCTCCTTTGCGAGCAGGTCCAAGTGTCCGTGCAGGTCCCGCGCGTACTCCTGCAGTTGTTCGTTCACCTTGAGCTCCGCGCACACGGGGTGCGTGAGGAGTGCCGTGAGGCTCCCTTCCAGCGTATTCACTTCGCGACGCCGTTCCCGCACCCATTCGACCAGGGAGGATTGCTCGATTTCCTGGCCCACTCGCTGTTCGATGGCGCGCCCATCGCGCTGCGCACGCAGGAAGGCCTGTTCCCCCCGGTCGTGCAGGATGCCGAGCACGTACTCCTCGCGTGCCATTTCCTCCTCGCTGAATGATTCGATCACCTCCGGGTTACGCAATTGTTCCTGCAGTCGTTCGAGCGATTGACGCGTTCCCGGCGTGAGACCCAGGTCGGGGAGGATCACGGTGAGCTTCTCTGCACAGCGCTCCGCCCACGCGCGGCGCCCCTTCTGATCGCGCGTTTCGTCCTCCAGCCCCTCCGGGTTCTTCCAGCGCTTGAGGAGCTGATTGGTATTTTCCTGGATGGATTCGAGTGTGGTGAGATGCAGTTCTGATTCATGGAGGAATGCGTCCGAGAGCCGTGTGAAGTTCGCATTGTCGGGATCCTCTACGAGGTCGTGCTCCGGGTCATCCACCTTTTTGATGAGCTGGAGCGCTCGCACACCCGGATCGGCCGCGCTCCTCTGAATTTCTTTTTTCAGATCCTCTGTCTTTGCCTGTTTCATGGCCGCTTCCGCGTCTTCCTCAAGGTGTTGCACCGTGTCCTGTGCGCCGAGCCGGATCTGGATCGAGAGAAGCCGAGAGAGGTCACGCGCCTGCTCTTTGAGATGGCGCAGATACGCCAGTTTCCGTTGCTCATCCTCCTCCGCCGGAAGCATTGCGTCCGTGCCCCAGTAGCGATTACCGAATTCTCTCGTTTTGCGCATTGCCTCGCTCACGTTGTCGAGCGTGGTATAGAGCTCGCGGACCTGGTCCATTGTGAGCGGCCGCTTCGCGCCGATTTCCCTGACGGCAGCCTGAATGTTCGGGATCTCACTGAGGCTTAAACGCGATGCCACGGCCATGCCCTCTGCACCGATTCTGCCGAGCATCTCTTCGTTTGCGAATCGTGTCCGGGCGGTTTCGATGGCGGTTTGCTGCTCCTCGTAATCTTTGATGCGTGTGATCGTCGATCGCGCGAATGTGGCGGTCATGCGGGGGGATGCTCGCAGGAGCATTTCGATGAACGTTCGCTTCGTTTCGATCGGCAATCCTTCATTCGTATCGAAGTCGATGATGGCCGAGAGCACTTCGCGCGGGGTGCCCTGCGGCAGGACGGATCCTCGCTCTGACATGGTGATCGCGATTCCTGACCGTGTTGCGATGGAGGAGAGATCAATGCCTTTCGTCGACTCTTCATAGGTGAACAGGCGGTCGAATGTTTCTCCGCTCTTCAGTTCCTCGCCCAGACGCTCGAAAATTTCCTGGCTATCGAGGGCGCGCAGTACGGAAGAAACCTTCGTTTTTGTATCGACGAGTATTTCATGTTCCGTATCGACGTGTCTTGTACGTTCCACGAGGTGATCGTCATCGAACATGCGTTCCGTTTCGGGCACGTCCTGTGGTCCACTCTGATCGTTCTGTGACGGGTCTTTCTTTTTGGCGCTGAACAGGAGTTCGCGCTGCTCCCGGAGGGGAGAGCGGCTGAGGGCAAAGCGCAGGAGAGCGTGGAGGCTCAGCATCTTAAAGTTTACAGATACGAATAATGTAGTCAAGTATACTTTCGCGACGATCGGAAATCGGGGTGATGAACTGCGCGAGCGCCATGGCGATTTCGGCGGGAGTGCGATCGCCCGTCTGCACGAGCAGGTTTGGCGCACGCTTGCGGTCGATGTGTACTTCCACGTAGCCCGGTCCCTGCAGCATCCAGAAGGCCGTGAGTTCGTGCCACGGGATCAGGTTCTTGTCCCACTTCAATCCCTGCGGAGAAACCTGCACGGTGTGTTTGATGGGGGACTTTTTATGGAGAATGGCGTAGACGACGACGAGTAGCACAATTACGACGGCGAAGGTCCAGGCCTGCGTGAAGAGCGCGTACACAAGCAGCAGCGCTGCGATGGAGCCTGCGAGCAGGTACCAGCGCTTTCCGCGGCTGTGCGGAGGGCGCTCAGGCGCCGTCCATTCGAGGAGAATGTTTGTGTCTGGCATGGTTGTTGTTAAATCCCTCTATTCTAGCGGAAAATCGGCATTCTGCCCATGCCGGCGACTTGCACTATTCCAAAAAGATTCTCTGCAATATCAGTGAAAATAATGGCTTCCCGAAGCCCAGTTTCACTTCCAGAGGAGCAGGAGCGCCGTCGCGCAGACGACGACGAAGAAGACCGAACGGACGAAGCGGTCGCCTTTGCGGATGGCGTATGCGGAACCAAGGAGAGAACCCATCGTGATGGCGGGGACGAGAGCGACGGCGGCAACCCAGTGCATGCTCCCGCTGACAATGAAAATGACAGTGGAGGTTACCCCCATGCCGAGGCTCTGCACCTTGCGCGTGGCCGAACTTTCCAAATACGTCTGGCCGAAACACAGCATGAGTGCGGAACGGCCGAGCAGACCCGTGGCCGCGCTGAAGTACGTGCTGATGATGCTTAAGAGGAAGATGGAGGCGTAGCCCATGACCTGTTTTTTCCGCGGCTGTCCGTGGACAGGTTTCAGTCCCATGTTCGGCCTGAGGAGCGTCAGGACGACGGTGAGCAGGATGAATCCCGAGAAGAGTTTTTCCGCGACGGGACCGGGAGTCCACAGTAGCACTTCCGAACCGATGAGTGCTCCGGCGACGCCGAGCAGTAGTACCGGTACGATCATGGAGTGCACTACTTTTCCCGCGCGTTCCAAGCGATGCAGGCTCAGGAAATCCCCCAACGTGACGCCGAGGCGGAACGTCGCGGCGGCCTGCTGCGGCGTGAGACCGCACAGCATGAGGACGGGTACCATGACGAGTCCGATCCCTCCCGTGTGCGTGGCGAAGAAACTCGCCACGAACGCGATGAGGAAGATCAAGAGGGATTGGTATGAGAGGAGGGTGGACATGCTCGCGTGGATTGTATGGATGTCCCTGTGTCCTGTGAATCGAAAGACGGGAGACTCCTTGTGGCCCTGTGGGTCTCTTTGGTACCCTTCATTGGCTTTCTCCCGGGCAGTTAGCTCAGTTGGTTAGAGCGTCGCGTTGACATCGCGGAGGTCACTGGTTCGAATCCAGTACTGCCCACCATTC
>CAZVLZ010000037.1:0-11273 GCA_964628345.1 uncultured Candidatus Peribacteria bacterium
AAGGGGGTGTCCGTGAGGGGGAAACCGTAGGTTTCCCACTTGCGTCCAAACAGCCGTTGAGCAGGGACGCTATGCTCCTGGGTTACCAGGTGGGTGACCGCATCCCCCGACCACGGTCGGGAGAGAGTAGGTCTCCCCTAGAGCACTTGAGGAGAAACGTACCGGCTCTGACGTGCCGTCCAGACGGAAGGATTCTAGCGATGAGGGCGGAGGATTGCCATGTAGCTCTTGAGAGAGGAAATAGAGGAAGCAGAAGATGAAAAAGAAATAGAAGATAACGGTCGTGACCTTCCTCTTTTCATTCCTTTCTTCCCTTTATTTCTTCTATTTCCTTTCTTTCCTTTATTTCTTCTCATTCCCGTCTTCCCTCTATTTCTTTTCTTTCCTATTCAATAGGGCGCATCCCAACACATTCGTCCCTCCTTCTTTCACCGTTTCCCGGTCTCCTCCACGGTATGTCCAGTATGTTCCGGGGATGCAACACGTGCAGTCAGGCAAGCGTTCGAAATGATGAGGAGGAAGCCCGAGTGCCATCAGCTGTGCGTCCGCCGCCCCACGCAAATCGACCTGTTTTCCGTTGATGAGTTTGGAGGGGATGGAAGGGAGCTCGCGTCCGGGGTCACTGAATTCCGCACACTTCTGACACAGCGAGGGACCTGCGGCGATCCAGGTGTCTTGCGGATCGATCTTCCATGCGCGTTTGAGTGATGCAAAAAATTCCGGAATCGCTCCGGCGATGAGCCCGCGCCAGCCTGCGTGAAGGACGCCGATGACATTTTTGGATGGGGCGAACACGATGAACGACTGACAGTCGGCGAACCGCACCGAGAGCGCGAGACCGGGGCGGTCCGTTGCCAGTCCGTCGGCTCCGGCGACGCGGTCCGCCGCGTCACGGATGATCACCGTGCGCGCTCCGTGCACCTGCTCGGCACAGGCTTCTTCGTGCACGCCAAGCGTCCCGCACACATCGTGTGGCCGCTTGTCCGTCTTGGCCCAGAGACAGACTTCGATTCGGTCGGAAAATGGCGCGAATAATGAAAAAGGTATGCGAATCACAATGATGAGGAAGACAAGGAGTACAAAGAGTACAACGAAATAATCGATGAAGCTCAATCATTCCAATCCTTGTCCTCTTCGTCTGCTCCCCTCTCTTTCACGCAATGATCATCTTCCGTAGAAGTCCTGGAATATGCTCAATCACCCTGCGCGTACCGTATGCGTATCCATATTTTTCGAAGAGCTCCTCTGCCGCGCGCTTCATGATTTTCCCGGCTGTCTGTGCCGCATCGATGGGTTCAAAGCCCTGCGCAGTGAGTCCGGCAATCAGCCCAGCGAGAGCGTCGCCAGTTCCCCCGACCGTGAGCCCCGCGTTCCCCCCTTTCAGTTCCGTCAGCGATCCGTCGGGTCCGGCGATCAAGTCCGTGGGACCCTTCAGAAAGATCACTGCTCCTGCATTACCTGCCTGCTGCGCGAGATCACCAGCCGTCAGGTTCATCCGCTCCAATTCCGCCAGATGCGGCGTGAGCACGGCGTGTTTGCCGCGCACGAGTTCCAGAGTTTCGGGCTGCAGCGCGGAGGCGTCCAGAATCAGGCGGCAGGGGGATTCTGCAATGATCGTCATCAGTGTTTTGAGACTTTTGGCGTTGCCGTGGGCGATGCCCGGCCCCACCACCGCGCAGTCCAACGTGGCGAGCAGTTCCAGAATCGCCGCGGTGTCGCCGGAGGCCAGATCGTCGCCGGCAAAAGGATGAACCTGAAAGTTGAGCGAGGTCGCTTTCGCGACTTCCGCATGACAGCGTGGCAGACAGACGAAGATCAAATCCGCCCCACTTGCCTCTGCCGCGAGAGCCGCGAAGAGGGGCGCGCCGTGCATTGTCGCAGATCCGCCGATCACCGCGACCTTGCCGTTCTCGCCCTTGTGGGAGTCCCTCAGTCGATCCATGAGGTTCAGTATAGCAAATCTCTCTCAGGCAGCGTGGTCCCCGCAGCAGAGACGGCGTTCTGCACCGTCTTCGCAATTTTTTCGCGGAAGCGCGCACTCGAAAATTGCCGCGCATGTTCGCGGATCACGTTCGGATCGAAAGGAGTGCGCTCGAATCGTTCCAGCGCTTCTTGGAGTGCCGCAACCGTTTGTTCTTCAAAGAAGATGCCGGTGCGGTTCTCCTGCACCGTATCCAGTACGCCTCCGCGCCGGAGCGCGATCACGGGCGTGCCGCACGCTTGCGCCTCGAGCGGGACCACGCCTGCATCCTCGATCTGGGGGAGCAGGAGCGCGCGCGCTTGTCCGTACAGCGCGGGCAGTTCTTCATCGGGGATGAAACCCAGCATGCGGACCGTCGGTCCTGCGATGGCTTTGAGGCGGGTAAAGTCACGTCCCGTACCGGCGATCGTGAGCGGGAACTGAAGCTGATTCGCCGCTTCGATGAGCAGGTCGAACCGCTTGTAGGGGACGAGGCGGCCGATGGCGAGAAATCCTTTCCGATCCTCCGCACGTACGAGCCGGGACTCCAGAAAATGTTCCTGCACGGGAGGGGGGATCACCGCGCTCTCGCGGCCGTACACGCGCGTGATGCGTTCCTGCGTGGTCGAAGAGTTGGCAATGAAGCGGTCCACCCGTTTGGCCGTGGTCAGGTCGAAGCGGCGCAGGCGTCTAAGCATATTCTTGACGGTCCGGCGGAGCATCGACGGCACGCGGAAGTCGCGCAGGTACTCCTCCTCCATCTCCCACGCGTAGCGCATGGGCGTGTGGCAGTAGCAAATATGGACGGTGGAGGACGGAGGAATGACCCCTTTTGCGACAGCGTGCGAGGAACTCACCACCACATCAAATTCCCTCAGATCGATTCTCTCGATGGCGCGTGGCATCCAGGGCAACAGTCCTTCATGCCGCTTCAGAAGGCGGTACCACGTTTGCAGGCTGCTCGTGCGGATATCGGCTTGGTCCAGTGGACCCAGATGTCCGCGGCGTGCCACGGTGGTGAAGATCGGAGCCTCCGGCCAGAGTGCATGGAATTCGGCGATCACGTGTTCCGCGCCCCCGTAGGTCGGCAGCCAGTCGGCGATGATGGCGAGTTTCATGACAGTACGCAGTATGCAGTACGCAGTGAGTATGTGGTAGAAAGTTTCTTTGCGAACCTGCTTACTGCATACTGCTTGCTGCTCGTATGTCCCTCCGCCCCGCCTCCCGCATCCCACGACGGTTCAATCGTCCGGTCAGTCGCCGCACGCAGCGCCTTGTGGCACGCAGGCATGCCGTTCCGCTTCGTAACCGCTTTGCGGCCCGTTGGCGGCGCATCGTCCATGCGACACGCAGCGGCGCGGTCAATTGGCGCAGGGCGATCATCCGGTGGTCCGCCGTCACCCTCGTTTCACTCGTGGTACTGGCGGCGGGCATCGTCGCCTTCTCCCCCATCGGCCAAGTGGAGGAGATCCGCGTCTCGCGCGTGGACCCCAGGCTCGACATTGAGGAAGTGCAGATGTTGCTCGCTCCGCTCTTCGGCAAATCGCTCGTCACGGTTTCCAGCCGCTCTGTTCGGGCTCTCCTCGAGCCGAACATTCCGGATATCCGCGGCGTCACGGTGAGCAAGACCTACCCGTCGCAGCTCGCGGTGCGCGTGGAGCTTTCGCCGCTCGTCGCACGATGTCGTGTGTTGGCGCCCGGCGAAGAGCAGCTGCCCGTTCAGGGGTCGGGAGCGACGCTGACCTACATCACCGACCGCGGCACGTTTGCCGTCGTCCCGTCGGGCTTCACGGGTGGCGATACGCTGCCGCTCGTCGATCTCGTGGACTGGGGGAGCCGACCGGAACCCGGCGCCCCGATTCTGTCACGGGATTTTTTGACGCGGATGGAACAGGCGGTGGCGACACTGCAGACGCAGTTCGGACAACCGGTACAACGTCGCGTCGCGTTCATCCGCGCGCAGGAATTCCATCTCACGGTGGGCAAGGTGAGCCTCTGGTTCGATGTGCGCAGCTCTCTGGAGGAGCAGTTGCTCCGGTATCGCATGTTCCTGCGTTCGGTGGGGTTGCAGGAGGCGAAGGAATACGTGGATCTGCGATTGGCGGACCGCGTGATCTACCGTTAATGAACAGCACGGGGACTCCCTTGGTTGTCCACCGGTTCTTCCCGGTGACGGCCTTGCTTTTCTTGCGTGCCTTTCCCCGTAAAATTCCCCCTCTTCCTTCCCGGTGCAGCGGAATTCCGCTACGCTGGAGCCAATGTTCATGAGTTCGGTTTTGTCTGCACTCCTCTTGGGGCTGTTCCCCGTGGCGGCAGATATTCCTCCCCCATCGCCGCCCCTCGCCTCCCTTGTGGGCGTGCCCATCGCGCCTCCGGCGGATCGCGTTTCCATTGACCGGCGTCTCTCGGCGTCCGGCATCATCGTGGTGGATCTGGCGTCGGGTCAGTCGGTGTATGGGATGCAGGCGGACATCGAACGCCCCATGGCCAGTCTGACCAAGCTCATGACCGCGCTCATCATCGTCGAGCACCATGATCTCGATGAGTGGGTGACTATTCCGCAGGATATCGGGGAGACCCCGGGGAGCGTGGCGTATCTGCCTCCGGGCGAGCAGTTCACGGTGGGCAATCTGCTCTCGGCGCTCCTCGTTGCCTCCGCCAATGACGCCGCAGTCACGCTGGCGCGTTTCCACAGCGGTTCCACAGAAGAGTTCGTGAAGGCGATGAACGCGCGTGCGCAGTCGCTCGGACTCAAAGGAACGCAGTACGCCAATGCGTCGGGCATGGATGATCCGCGCCAGTGGTCCACCCCGCGCGATATCGCCCGTCTGGTGACGTTTATTCAGGGAGAGCCGGCCATCCGCGACCGCATGTCACTCAAGGGTGCGGTCATCCACAGCCGCGGCGGGCAGGAGGTTTCCCTCACGCACACCCACGCGCTGCTCCGGGCGGATAATCCCCTCGTTTCAGAAGGCAAAACCGGCACCACCACGGCAGCCGGGCAGTGTCTGGTGTCGGTGGTGGGGAAGGACGGACATGAGTACGTCGTGGTGCT
This sequence comes from uncultured Candidatus Peribacteria bacterium, assembly GCA_964628345.1. Taxonomy (GTDB): domain Bacteria; phylum Patescibacteriota; class Gracilibacteria; order Peribacterales; family Peribacteraceae; genus Peribacter. The sequence goes on from CAZVLZ010000037.1 coordinate 5,016, forward strand.
GCTCAAGTCGCAGAAGCGCTATGACGACATGAAGGCCATCCTCCTCAGTCTCTTCGGGTCCGAAGGCGCCACCGAAACACCCGTACAGGACACCGAGTGCGCACAGGGCGGCGGATGCCCCACCTCCAGGAGCACGCGTTAATCTTCACTGATGTCACAGGAATCCGTCATGCGCTGGCTGTCTCTCCGGGTGCGACTCGCATGCGGGGTTGCGCTACTGGTGTCGCTGCTCGTTCCGCCCTACGCACCGAAACCCGCGATGGCGTTTGAAGACACCGGATCCGTTGAACAGCAATTCCTGCTGGTCGAGGATGGATTCCTCATGAAGTCCTCCTCCCTCACGCAGCAAGGAGGGCGCCGCGCGTACTCCGAAGCAATCGCATACACGGTGAAGGAGGGAGACAGCCTGGAGCGACTATCGCAGCGGTACAAGATTTCCAAAGAGACCATCGCCTGGACCAATAATCTCCGCGAGGGCGCCACGATTCATCCCGGTGATGAACTCGTCATTCTGCCTGTGGACGGCGTGCTGCACACCGTCAAGGCGGGGCAGACGCTGCTGGGCATTGCGGAGTTCTACGATGTCCCGCTCGATGCCATCGCGCAGCAGAACAAGATCAAGGGGAGTTTCCTGATGGCGGGTCAGGAACTTATCATTCCTGGGGGGAAGCCGGTCATCATGAAACCCGTCGTGGTCGCCGCCGCGACGTCGTCCAAAAAGTCCGAGGCCGCGCAGGCACGGGGCAACGGGCGCACGCCGCCGGCCACCAAGCCGATGGCGGAAGTCACGCAGGCCCCGACATCCGGTGTGCTGCAGAAACCATGCAGTGGCAATTGTTTCATTACGCAGTACTTCAATGCCGGTCACTACGCGCTCGACCTGCAGGAGAAAGGCGGCGGAGCGATCTACGCCGCCGAGGCGGGAACGGTGATTCGGGCAGAAAACGGGTGGAACGGCGGTTACGGCAACGTGATCGAGATCGATCATGGCAATGAGCTCATCACGCTCTATGCCCACAACAAGGAGCTCTACGTGAAGGCAGGGGACCCTGTGCAGCGCGGGCAGCTGATCGCGGCCATGGGCAATACGGGGCTGGTCTACGGGGCGACCGGCATCCACATCCACTTCGAAGTCCGCGTGAAGGGCGTGAAGAAGAATCCGCTGCTGTACATCGAGGAGTAGTTTTGAGCTTGTAGCTGATAGCTTTTAGCTGTTAGCTTGTTGGCTGATACGATCCTGTTCACCATGGCTCTTTCCTTCCTGCCATTTCTCTTCCTTGCCGTTGCGGGATTTGTGGCGGGTTTTTACGGATCAAGTGTCGGAAGCGGCGGCTTGGTCAGTTTGCCTGCTCTGCTGCTCATCGGCCTGCCCACGTCCATCGCAATCGCCACCAATCGTTTTGCCGTTGTGTTCGGTGAGGGCATGAGCGTCCTGCAGTACCGGCGTACACAGAAACTACCATGGGGATTCGTCGTGGCAGTCGGAGTCGCTGCGTCCTTCGGTTCCTATCTCGGTGCGCATCTCGTTCTGCGTGTCCCTCAGCATTTCCTGAATGTGGTTGTGGCAGTCCTGCTCATTGTTTTACTCGTTTTCCTGCTCGCAAAGCCAAAGCTCGGCGCGGAGGAAAAAACGCTCCTCCGCCATCGCAAAATATTTTTGGGGATCGGCGCGTTCTTTCTGGGCATCTATGGGGGCTTTCTTGGGACTGGATTCGGCACGTTCATCATGTTGCTCTTGGCGTGGGGCGGCCTTTCTTTTCTGCAGAGCTCCGCAAGTGCGCGTGCGATAGGTTTTCTCATGTCGCTCGTTGCGATGCTCTCCTTCGCTTCTGCCGGTTCCATTCGCTATCCAGAGGGAGCGGTGCTTGCGCTGGGAAATGTCATCGGTTGTTTCTTCGGCGTGAAGATGGGAGTCAAACGGGGCAATGCGTACATCCGCATTCTCCTCATCATCGTGATCATCATCACAGCGGGACAATTACTCTGGAAGACGCTGACATGAATTGCGGTGTGTCTCTCATGAAATTATTCGTACCGCAGTGCCTCGATCGGTCTTAATTTCGCCGCTTTCCACGCCGGCAGCATGCCGAAGAAAATACCCACGCCGACCGAGAAGGCGAAGGCGAGGAGGACCGATGACAGGGCGATGGACGTATCCAGGCTGAAATACCTTTTGATGATCCACGACCCCACGGCGCTGATCAGGATGCCGATGATGCCTCCCATCACGCTCAGCACGGTGGATTCCACGAGAAATTGCAGCAGGATGTCGCGCTTCTTGGCGCCGATTGCCTTGCGGATGCCGATCTCGCGCGTGCGCTCCGTCACCGAGACCAACATGATGTTCATCACGCCGATGCCGCCCACGAGCAGCGAGATGGCCGCGATGCCGCCGAGCAGCAGCGTGAACGTGCCCGTCACTTCGTTGAGCGTCTCCACGGCATCGGCCTGACTCAGGACGGTAAAATCCTGATCCTCCGTATCCGTGATGCCGTGTGCGTTCAGCAGCACGGCCGTGATGACCTGCTGCACGTATTCCATGTCGTCCTGGTTCGCCACGGAGACGCTGATGGAACTCAAGGTGTTTTTCCCCACGATCCGGCGCTGCATGGTGGTCAGCGGGATCAGTACCATGTCGTCACGATTGGTCATGCCCGAGCTGCCTTTGGACTTGAGCACGCCGATCACGGTGAAAATATGTTTGCCGATGTGAAACGTTTTTCCCAGAGGAGCCGGATCGCCGGGGAAGAGCGTGGCGACCGTATCCGGTCCCAGTACCGCCACCTTCTCCACGCCGGTGAGGTGGGCCTGCATGATGAACGTTCCGTAGTCCAGAGTCGCGTTGCGCACCGAGAGGTAGTCCGGGGTGGTTCCAATCACGCTCGTATTGGCGTTCTGGCTGCCGTTGATCACCTGCTGCCGTCCGCTCAGCTCCGGTTCTATACCGCCGAGTCCGGGTACGTTTGCCCGGATGGCGTCGGCATCAGTGTCTTCCAGAGTGCTGGTCGAGCCGCCGCCGAAACGGACATTGGTCTGTTGGGGGCTGCCCGGCGAAATCGAAAGGAGATTCGTTCCCAGGCTTTCGAGACGCGACGTCACGCTCTTCTGCGCCCCCTGGCCTATGGCGACCATCAGCACGACCGAGGCCACGCCGATGATGATGCCGAGCATCGTGAGTCCGGTGCGCATCTTGTTGCTGCCGATCGCCCCGAGGGCATTGCGGATGTTCTCCAGGATGTTCATGAGTGAAAGTTGTTGGGAGTGAGAGGAAAATCGGAGGAGAATGGAGAAGAAAGAATGATGAATGGAGGAGAAGAATGAAGGGAAACGATGATGAATAACTCTTCATTCATAATTCCTCGTGAGAGAAGTGCAGCCGACAATCGCTGTGGTCAAAGTCATTGTTTGAAGATAAGGCCATCCTGAATGTGGATGGTCCGGTGCGCGAAGGTGGCGACGCGCGGCTCGTGGGTCACCATGACGATGGTCTTTCCCAGCTTGTTGAGATGGGTGAGGATATCCATGACCTCGTGGCCGGTCTGCGTGTCGAGCGCGCCGGTGGGTTCATCGGCGAGCAGAATGGCCGGGTCCGTCACGATCGCCCGTGCGATGGCTACGCGCTGCTGCTGGCCGCCGGAGAGTTCATTCGGGTTATGGGAGATGCGTTCCGAGAGGCCGACCAGATGCAGCGCCTGTCGCGCCTTCCTCTCGGCCTCGCTGCGCTGCCATCCCTGATAGAGGAGCGGCTGCATCACCTGCCGCAGGGCATCCATGCGCGGGAGCAGATTGAACGCCTGAAAGATGAATCCGATGCGCTTGCTGCGCACATCCGCCTGTGCGTTCTCCGAGAGGTCGGCCACTTCTTGCCCCTCCAGCAGGTACGAGCCGTCGGTGGGAGTATCGAGCAGCCCGATGATGTTCATGAGCGTGGATTTGCCGGAACCCGATGGTCCCATGATGGCGGCGAATTCCCCCGACGCAATCGTCAGGGATATTCCCTTCAGAACGATCAGGCGCTCCCTGCCGAGCGGGTAGGATTTCATGATGTGGGTCAGGCGGATCATGGGTGTGGTTTATCGGGGAGGGCCGCCACCACCATCCAGCGTGCGCATGATCTGCATGGAGTTGCCCCGTGCCGAAGAAGAGGCATTTCTGGCGGAGACGTTGATCGCAACGATGCTGTCTCCTTCTTCCACGCCGGAGAGAATTTCCGTGTATTGGCCATCGGTGACGCCGGTTTCCACCATCACGGATTCGCCGCTGGCGGTCTGCACCGAGGCCTTTCCGTTCTGCCACTTCAGAGCCAGGCTGGGGACGGCGATGACATTCTCTTTGCGGGCCGTTTCGATTTCGACCGCGGTGGTCATGCCCGAGAGGATGGTGACGTCCGTGGGCGTGGGGATGCGCAAGTCAACGTTGTACGAAACGACGCCGGAGCTCTCCACCGGGGTGGGATCGATTTCGAAAATCGAGCCCGTGAAGACGCGGTTCTCGATGGCATCGAGCGTGATGGTCGCCGGCAGCCCCGCTTTCACGCGGACGATTTCCACCTGATCCAGGAGGATCGTCACGACGGTGTAATCGCGGTTTTCCAGAACGATGTACTGGTCCTCCGCGGCATCGGCCAGCAGGTTGTCGCCCACCTGATAATCCACGCGTCGGACTTTTCCGTCGAAGGGAGCTTTGATCTGGTAGTCCTCCAGTGATTTGCGCAGCTTGGTGAGCGAGGCACCCTTCTGGCTGATTTCGTTTTCTTTCAGCTTGATCTGGATATCCAAACTCTTGAGGGTGCTCTGCATGTCCAGTTGTTTCACGATTTCCGATTCCTTGTTCGTCGCGAGAGTGTCTTCCTTCGTCTGGAGCGTCGTACTGGGGATGCTTTCTTCGGTCAGTGCCACGAGGCTGGCTTCCGCGGTCTGCGCGTCTGCCACGAGACCGGCCGCCGTGGAGCGGTTGGTATTCACCGTGGTACGCAGCGCGGTCAGATCATCCACCGTAAATTCGATGGAATCCGTGCTCGCTCCCTGCATCATGTCGTACGTTTGTTCGCCAAGGCGCTGGAGTGTCTCTGCCAGACTCCTGGCGTCTTTCAGCGCCTGCTGAATCACTGCGGCATCCTGTTCGGTGTTCAGTTGGGTTCCGTATTGTGCACGCATGGCAGCGGCCTGATTCACTCCCTTGCGGAAACTCAGTTCCACGGCGTCTTTGAGCAACCAGTCGCGGAAGAGCAGACGATCGATCTCGAGCGTGGTGATGTCCGACGGAGGACGGGCAGCGGTATCGACCGTCAGGATACCGTAGAAGGAATCCAGCAGTTTTTCCGATCCGATCAGGATATCCTGCGCCGTGGATCCGTAGCTCTGCAGTTCGGTCGCCCGTGTTTTTTCGAGGTCCGCCTGTGCCTGACCTACAGCCCGCTGCGCCGAGTTCACGGCGTTCTGTGCCGTCAGCATGTCTCCCTCGCGGTCGGCGACGAGCTGTTCCAGTTGCAGACGGCTGGCGGAGAGCGCCAGGTACGCCTGTGTGACATCCGCCTGCGCGCTCGTGTGGTCAAGCTCCGCGATCACCTGTCCCTTTTTGACGGTATCCCCTTCCTTCACATTCACGCGGGCCACCGTTCCTTTGGTGTTGAATTTCAGCTGTTGCTCGTTGGCGAACGTGACCGTGCCCGTGGCTTTGACGGAGGTGACGATCGTGCGCCGTTCCGCGATTGCCAGATTGGATGTCGCCGTCGACGTGGCGCTGTCACCGTTAGCGAAAACGAAGTAACTGCTGCCGAGCACCACCATCACGGCGATGCCCATGAGGTAGCTTTTCATGCGAATGTCGCGCACGTTTCCCTGCAGACGTTGCCAGAAGCGCTGCATGCGTGAGGGAGAGTGCTGAGGGGGAACGGTCAGATCAGTCATGGTCGTGCGGGAGGGGGGAGCACGGCACCGGTTGCCGATACAGTCGATCCGCTTCCTGCATTTCTCTTTGGAGGGAAGGCGACGCCGCGCTCCTCTGCAAGATCACGCAGATTTTTGCCGCTCTGCAGTGCCGTGCGCAGTTCCTCCTCCGTCATGTTGAACTGCTCCGCGATGTTTTGCAGATTCTGTCCCATGCCCATACGCTGACCCATTCTGTCCCGTGGTCCCGCGGTTCTCCCCTGCGGCCCCACAAAGCGCATGACACCCGCAGCCAGAAAGAGAATGATGACGCCTGAGATGAGACCGTACACGAAGGAAGGGGAGTGAAACGTTTTCATGGGAGAATATT